>JBIKVO010000404.1:0-3159 GCA_044356795.1 Caulobacterales bacterium | reverse complement strand
GCCCCCGCGAGAGGATTATTGTAAAACAAGGGGATTGTTGTGGTCTGGAACCAACTGGCGCCAATCGTTGCGCCTGTCCAGCGCGTCGGCGACCCATCGCGGCGGCGGGTGGTGAATTCACCATTCACAGGATCATTGGCGACGTGCAACACGTCCACTGCTGCATTCGTCCAGGGGTTTGTCCACGTGCTCAAGACTTGGCCACTCTGCGGATCGAGATAGAGCAGAATTTCCCGCGAGGTCGAACGCACGAACCAGCCGCCCTTGGCGGGATCAAATTGATTGGCGCAGGTTCGGGTGTTCAGCCCCTCAACCTTGAACAAAAGCTTGTCCGGCTCCCCCGCGCGACGGGAAAACACGTCGCCGCGCCAAAACCAATAGACCGGCTCATTGTCGGTCATCGTGCACCAGATCCGGCGATTGGCTGTGACAACGCCCCAAGGCTGCGAGAGGTCGAGCGCACCGGCCGCCGTCCGTGGGATGACCGGCGGCGGCCCTGCGGTTGCGGCTGGGCCGGACGCGGCGCTGGTGGTCGATTGGGCAATCGCTTCGCCGCCAGCACCGCTGGCCGCGGCGCAAGCCGCCAACGCAGCCATCGCACCGAGCGCCGTCGCCCATCGCACGCTTTCTCCCATGGCCGTCTCCCCTGGACCGTTTTGTCGGTTGTTGACCGCCCCCCTTATGGCGGCTGCGCCGGGGGCTGTCACCGGGAAAAGATATACCATTCAGCTTGGCGCGCAGCCAGACTGAACTGGTCCACGCCCCCGATTTCCACCCGCAGGCGACCGCCGTGACACGGCGTTCGTCGCCGTGATTTCCGCGGCCTGCACCCGCAGCGCCGCTGGATAGAGCACCGCCCTCAGAGGGCGGAGGCGGGGGCGAATTTCGCGTGCCCTGCACGCCGCTTACCCCATGATCCATCGGCATTTTTAGGGTCAGGGCAACTTTTCCCAAGCGATGGAGAAATGCGCGGCTGCCGCCTGACTGCCGCCATTATTGGAAGTCCTCGGCAACACCAGGGAATCGCTGGGAAAGACACAGCCGTGGTCGCCACGCCCCTGTGAAGCATTGCCGGCATGGGCACTGGCCAATGCGCGGCCGTGCGCTTCCGCTTGACCCACTGCCACCGTCGGCGGTACGAGCCCTCCTCCCGCACCCGTAGCTCAGCTGGATAGAGCGCTACCCTCCGAAGGTAGAGGCCACAGGTTCGAATCCTGTCGGGTGCGCCATTTCAGTACAGAACTCTGAACACCGGCTACGCCGGATTTCCCGCCTGAGGCGGCGATCAGGGTTCGCAGCAGTTCTGATTTCGACCCCATGATCCGGACTTCGGTGTCGGCGACCTCGACGCGTTGAGCGAGCGCGCGGAGGTGATCGCGGCGGTAGCCGCCGCCGTCCATCCGGATGCGCTGGCGGGCCGCGCGGGCGAAGGTTGTGACCATCTCGGGGCTGATCGCCTGGTTGCCGGCGTTGTCGAGCGCGGCCTGTGCGCGGTCCGCATCCGCGCTCGCCTGGTCGCGGATCGCCTTGAGGCCAGCAATCCTGTCCTTGAGGCCGGGGGCGTCGAGATCGGCGACGCCGGACTCGATAGCGTCGAACAGGCGGTTAAGCCGCTGGTCGGTCTCGGCGATGCGTTTGTTGAGTTCGGCCAGGTGCTCGCGGCGGCGCTCGGTGCGCTCTTGGCGGCGGTCGAGAACGCTGGCGAGGATCATTTCCAGGCGCTGGGGCTGGAACAGGCGGTCTTCCAGATGGCGCGCGACAAGGTCATCGAGCCGTTGCATCGGGATCGAGCGCCCCTTGCAGCCCGTCTCGCCCTGCCGGGCCTTGGTCGAACAGGTATAGTAGCGATAGACGCCGCCCGCGCTGCCCTTGCCAGTGCGAAGCGTCATGGCGCCCCCACATTGGGCGCAGAAGCAGATGCCGGTAAGGAGGGTGGGGCCGCTGGTGACGCGGGCCGGCGTCATCCTGGGATTGCGGGACTTGAGACGGGCTTGCACCGCGTTGAAGGTCTCCCGGTCGATCTGCGGCGGACAGGCCATGATCGCGACTTCGCTTTCGGGCTTGCGCTCCCGGTCCTTGTGCGAACGCGTGCCCTTCCTGCCGTCGCCTTCGAGGAACAGCCAGTAGATCAGTCGCACCGTGTCGGCGTGCAGGGGATCGATCTCCAGCTTCTTCTTGGTCTTTGCCCCGCGCTGTTCGGCCGCGACGATGCGATAACCGATCGGCGCCAGCGCACCGTTCCAGAAGCCTTGGCGCGCATTCTCGTTCATCGCCCGCAGGACGTGCTTGGCGTTCTCCTTGGACTGGTATTCGTCGAACAGCGCCATGATCTGGCGCATCATGACGTGCATGGGATCGTCGCCCATCTCCTGGGTGATGGAGACGAGCTTGACGCCGTTCCTGGCGAGCTTGCGGACGTAGAACTCCAGCTCGAAATGGTCGCGGAAGAAGCGCGAGAAGCTGTGGACCACGACGACATCGAAAGGCGCGGGCTTCGCCCTGGCGCTTCTGGTCGGGGATCGAAACATCATGCTCGGCCTGCCGCGCCGTCGAGACGCGCAGATAAAGGGCTGCGCGCAATGGCTGGGTCATGGGCGATCTTTCCTGCTCACCTCATCGGCACGGCCCGAACAAGTCGTCGAAAAGATCGCCGAACCACGCCTCGAAGACGTCCACCTCGTCTTCCGTGACGGGAGTGTTCTCGGGCCAGTCGTCGGTGACGGTCCATGTCGAAAGGTCGTGCTTGGGCGGTCGCCCTGGAAACGGCCACGGCGCTCCAAGCAGCGCTTCCAGCTGCTCCGATGCGGTGGGCGGGCGAGGTGTGGACTCGCGGGGCATGGCGACAGGATCGCCCATCGCCGTGCGGGACTGAACGGCCGATCTCCACGCTGGAGCACGCTGCGCTTTGCCATGGTCATGATCCCGCCGCCAACAGTCGCACTACGGCCCTCATTGGCAGGACGAGCCCCGCGCGGGCCGCGACTGGATTGGCGTAGCCCGGGTCAGGCCGACCAGCCCCGCCACGCGACATAAACGCCTGTTGTCATCACCACTCCGGCGAAGATCAGGCCCATGGCCTTGCGGTTCTTCAAAAGCCGCTGCGAAGCGGCCCCGCCGGCCATGGCGCCTGCCAATCCACCAAGCGTCATCAGGGCGGCG
>JBIKVO010000403.1:0-3167 GCA_044356795.1 Caulobacterales bacterium | reverse complement strand
CAGCCAGTTGCACGCTTATTTCCGCGCTTATGTCGATCATTTCGGTTTGCGCCCGCTGATCACCTTCAACACGGAAGTGACCAGGGCGGAGCGCGCCGCGAAGGGCGGCTGGCTGGTGCAGCTGTCGACCGGCGAAACGCGCGCCTATGACGTGCTGTTTGTGTGCAACGGGCATCACTGGGATCCGCGTTGGCCTGATCCTTATCCAGGCCAATTTGACGGTGTGCAAATTCACGCCAACGACTATCGCAGTCCGTTTGAACCGGTGGAAATGCGCGGTAAATCGGTGATGGTGGTCGGCGCCGGCAATAGTGCGATGGATATCGCGTCGGAGCTTTCCCAAAAACCGATCGCAAAAAAGCTGATCATCTCGATGCGGCGCGGCGTTTGGGTTTTGCCGAAATATCTCAATGGCCAGCCGGCAGATAAAAATCCGGCGCCCGCCTGGATGCCGCTGTCGATGCAGAAATCCATCGGCCGCTCGCTGATCAAAAAAGCGATCGGGCGGATGGAGGATTATGGCCTGCCAAAGCCGGATCACGAACCGCTAGAGGCGCATGCTTCGGTATCGGGCGAGTTTCTGACCCGTGTCGGCTGCGGGGACATCACGCCAAAGCCTGGGATCAAAGCCATGGAAGGCGGCGCGGTGCGGTTTGTCGATGACACCATCGAACCCGTGGACGTGATCGTTTGGGCAACAGGTTATAAGGTGAGCTTCCCTTTCTTTACTGATCCCGCGCTGCAGCCGCAGAATAATGTTTTTCCATTGTGGAAGCGGATGATGAAGCCGGGCGTGCCGGATTTGTTTTTCATGGGGCTGGCCCAACCCTTGCCGACATTGGTGAATTTCCCCGAGCAGCAATCAAAGCTGTGCGCGGCCTATTTGACGGGCCGCTATGCCTTGCCGAGTGTCGCCGAGATGGAGCGCCAGATCGCCGATGATGAGCGGCTTTATCTGGGCGGTTATTATCAAAGCGCGCGCCACACGATGCAGCTCGATTTCAGCCATTATGTGCGCGAATTGATGAAGGATCTGGCGCGCGGCGAAGCCCGGGCAAAAGCTGCGGGGTATGCGTTGCCGGTGCGGGGGCGGGCTTGATGGACATCTGACGGGCTTGTGCTTGGATGCCGACTGCTGCTTTCGATGGCTCTGTCAAGACGTCTCGAACGCGTGGCGCTGTCGAGTGTCGCGAGACTGAGGGAGAGGCGGTGCACCGAACAACGCCTCACACCGCCCGATAAAATCCCCGCATATCCAGCGCGCCATCCACGCGCACTTTGCCCAATCCCGCAAGCCGCTGCATATGCGCCAGCACCGACAGGCACGCCGCCGGGTGCAGGCCTGGATTCACCGCCGCATAAACCCGCGTCACAAGCTCTGGGATGCGGGCGCCGTCATGGGCGCGCAGGTCGTTGAGGATTTGTTCCTCGCGCGCAAAGCGATGATCGATCAGCGCTGCGATAAATCCCTGTGTATCTTTTACAATGGGTGGACCATGGGTTGGATAGATCACATCAAACTTACGATCGCGCACCAGCGCCAGACTATCGAAATAAGCCTGCATATCGCCGTCCGGCGGGCTGACCACCGTTGTCGACCAGCCCATCACATGATCGCCGGAGAACAGGGCGTTTTCTTCTACCAGCGCAAAGCAAACATGGCTGGCCGCATGGCCCGGCGTTTCGATCGCTTCCAAGGTCCAGCCAGGGCCGCTGATGCGATCGCCCGTACGCACGGCGTGATCGGGCGTGAAGGCATGATCATCGCCTTCCTCCACCGTGACATCATGGGCGGCGTGACTGACGGAAACGCGCGACGCGTAAATCGGCGCCCCCGTCACAAACGCCAATGGCCGGGCCATCGGGGAATGATCAAGATGACCATGGGTGACGCAGATGGCGGTAACCTTTGCCGGCCCAATTGCAGACAGCAGCATATCCATCTGGCCAGGAATGTCGGGCCCTGGATCCAACACCGCCACTCCCTCCGGCCCGCCGACGATATAAACACCCGTGCCATGAAAGGTGAACGGGCCTGGATTGTGTGACACGAAGCGGCGTATTCGGGGGCTGAGTTGGTCCGGCGTTCCGTAGGTGAACGCCATCTCCCTCACAAACGCGATCATGCCGGCTGCAATCGCTGCATCAGGGGCGTGAGCGCTGACAGGTCATAGCCGGCCGCGCGGGCCTGCGACAGCGTTTCCTCGATCGGCGCCCCACGCAGCGCCTGGGCCAGGCAATAGGTCGCCGCCGATCGCGTGCCCGATCGGCAATAAGCCAGCACCGGTCCTGTGGCCGTCGCCAGCACTTCGCGCAGGGCCGCGGCCTCCCCATCGCCGGGCATGCCGGTCACGGGAATATGAACATAAGCCAGCCCCACAGCCTTCGCCGCCGCTTCAGCCTGCGCGCTGGACACTTGCGTCGGGTCCTCGCCATCGGGGCGATTATTGACGATCACGGTGAAACCTTCCGCGGCGGCGGCGGCGAAAAAGCCATCGCCCGGGGCGGGGGATGCCGAAAACTTGGGCGAAAGGGTGCGAAACGCAGACATCGGAGGCTCCATAACTGCAGCATCGTCGTTGACATGACGGGCGGAGAAAGAAAAGGTCACGCCGCTTCACATCAGGGAATGCGACGGGCCGCGGGCGATATGATCGGACTGATCCTCAGGCGTTTGCTGATCGCCATCCCGACTTTGTTGGTCATCATTGTGGTGACTTTCTTCATGATGCGGGCAGCGCCCGGCAGCCCCTTCACGGGCGAGCGCAAATTGAGCCCGGAAATCGAAGCCAACCTTGTGCAGCACTTCGGCATGGACAAGCCCCAGCACGAGCAATTGATCGATTATGTCGTCCGGCTGACCACGCAGTTCGATATGGGTCCGTCCATGAAGTACATGGACAAGGACGTCCAGCAGATCATCGCCGAAGGCTTCCCGACCTCGGCGACGCTGGGCGGCTTGTCGATCCTGCTGGCCTTGATTGTTGGCGGCGGGCTTGGGGTGATGGCCGCCTTGCGACAGAACAAACCGCAGGATTATCTCGTGATGGGCATCGCCTTGATCGGGGTGTGCGTGCCGCCCCTGGTGATGGGGCCCTTGATGTCGCTGATTTTCGGCGTGACCCTGGATTTGACCCCGTCGGCCGGGCTGTATCGCGATCAGTTCA
>JBIKVO010000443.1:0-2796 GCA_044356795.1 Caulobacterales bacterium | reverse complement strand
CCCAGCCGGCAGCGGTCAAAACGCGCGACACTTTGACTTTCCCTGACGAACAGGCAGCCCCAGCGCTGACAGCTGCACCCGCAAGATCAAGCCCGATCACTTGCTTTTCCGCGCTCCATCCCGAAAGCGCCACGCACGCCGTATTCGCCACGCGCGGCGCCTCTGCACCGATTACCACGCGATCTGAAAACGCGTCTCCCAGTGCGGCTTCAAACCGATCGCGTTCGCGCGCGGAAGCGTCTTGGAAGGTTGCAATCGCCGCGTCCGAAGCACACGCCGCAGCGGCCGCAGCAAACCCCGCAATCGCTGGCATGTTCTGCGTACCCGCGCGCATGCCCAACTCTTGTCCGCCGCCAGGACGCACATTCACCAGACTGGCGCCCGGCGCCGTCACTACCGCACCGGCGCCAAGCGGGCCGCCAATTTTGTGCGACGACACCACCAGCCAATCGGCAAAACCCACAAACGCGGTGGCGTCGATCTTGCCCAACGCCTGCGTCGCGTCGCACAACACTGCGCCGCCAATCGCACGCGTGCGCGTGGCGATTCGATCCAGCGCATTGATCGCGCCGGTTTCGTTGTTCACCGCTTGCACGATCACCAGCGGCTTGCCCGAAACGCCAGACAGCACAGCGTCAAACGCAGCGAGATCAACATCGCCAGCGCGCGCAATCGGGATCACGATCGGGTCTGCATACAGGCGCGCGGCAAAGGCCCACGCAGCATCATGTTCGCCAGCGCCAATCACCCACGGCGCAAAGCCCAGCGCCCGCGCAGACTCCATCGCAAGATGCAGCCCCTCCGTGGCGCCGGAGACGAACGTGACGGCCTGCGGCGGCACATGCAGCGCCTGCGCCAAAAGCTCGCGGGCGCCCTCCAAGATCTTCTTCGCTGCGCGCCCCTCCGCATGCACCGAAGACGCATTCCCGCCCACCTCCAAAGCGTGCAGCATGGCCGCACGCGCCTCCGGCCGCAGTGGCGCGGTGGCGTTATAATCAGCGTAGAGGCGGCCTGCGGGCATCGGCGTGGCCCTTATTCTGCCGCCACAGAGCTGAAATTGATCGGCGGCCCAGCGCGTCCCAGCACGCGGCTTTCGATCACATCAGCCAACGACACCGCCGACAGGAACACATAAATCTGCCGGCCCAATTCGTCCCACAGATCATGGGCGATGCACCGTCCCAGCTTGCCCTGGCAGCTCTTCAGAGAGCCATCCTGGCAGCGCGTCGCTTTAATCGGCTCGTTCACCGCGGCGATGATTTCGGAGATCCGCACCGCTTCGGCGCTGCGGGCAAGCTTGTAGCCGCCGCCCGGCCCCCGCACCCCAGCCACTAGGCCAGCGCTGCGCAAGCGGGCGAACAATTGCTCTAGGTAGGACAGGGAAATCTCCTGCCGCTGGGCGATTTCCTGCAGCGGGACGGCCTTGCCGTCGTCGCCATGGCGGGCAAGATCGGCCATCGCCATCACGGCATAGCGGCCCTTTGAGGTCAGCCTCATCGTGGGGTCCTTCCAGAACGCTTGACAAACCGGCGTGTGCGGCCTTTCTCCCGCCGCTCATGCCGGTCGGACCGGCGCCGAATCGCGCCCAGTCCCGTCCAGGGGGCCTGGGGCCGAAGCGGCGTCGACCTAGATTGTGCCGGGTCTGCCTGCCGGCAGGGCTGGAGGAGAGCTAAGATAACCTAGCGGGATGGTCAAGAATTCAGACCGCCCCCGCGACGCTGCGTCACCGCCCCTTGGCCTGCCGACCGATCACATATGAGAGAGCACGAATGCCGGAAGTCATTTTCTCAGGGCCCGCGGGCCGCGTCGAAGCCCGTTATGGCGAAGGCAAGGTTGAAAACGCGCCGATTGCCCTGATTCTGCATGGCCATCCGCGCGCCGGCGGCTCGATGCAGGATCGCGTCAGTGTGCAGATGTTCCAAATCTTTCAGCGGTTTGGCTTTGCCACCCTGCGGTTCAATTTCCGCGGCATCGGTCGCAGCCAGGGGGTGTTTGACAATGGCATGGGCGAGCTTTCGGACGCGGCCAGCGCCCTGGACTATCTGCAAAGCCTCAATCCCAACGCCGCCCAATGCTGGGTGGCGGGCTATTCCTTTGGCGCCTGGATCGGCTTGCAATTGCTGATGCGTCGGCCCGAGATTGACGGTTTTATTGCCGCCTCACCGCCGGCCAATCACTATGATCTGAGCTTCCTGGCGCCGTGTCCGGCGTCCGGATTGATCATCTATGGCACGCGCGACAGCGTGGCGCCGGCGTCCGACGTCGAGCGGGTGGTGAGCAAAATCCGCACCCAGAAGAATATCAAGGTCGATCACAAACCGATCGAAAACGCCGATCACTTCTACCGCGACGTGGTCAACCGAGGCGGCGATAAACTGGCTGAGCTTGAGGGCCTAGTCACGGCGTATCTCGACAAGCGCCTGAATGCGCCGCCGCCAGCCAAGCGCGGCCGCGACAAGGAATAGGCTTTTCGAGTCAGCTTGTGGCTTGGAAACCGATCGCCTCGCCGGTGGCCGGGGCGATCAGGACATCATCGCGCATCACGGTGCGGCCGCGGATCACGGTGGCGATAGGCCAGCCCTTCGCCTCCATGCCGTCAAACGGCGTCCAGCCGGATTTGGTGGCCTGCTGCGCATTGGTGATTGTACGCCGCGCCTTCAAATCGACGATCGTGAAGTCCGCGTCATAGCCCTGCGCCATTAGCAGGCTGCGGAAATAGTCAAAATGCCAGGTGGAATTTTCCCTGATGCCTGCGAATGTATCGATTTGATCGCGATTTTACGGCATTTTCGGAGG
>JBIKVO010000401.1:0-3190 GCA_044356795.1 Caulobacterales bacterium | reverse complement strand
GTCGGCCACTATTCGGGTCTGACTGTTGCGGACATGACGACGCTGCGCACCCGTCTTCGCGATGCGGGCGCCAGCCTGAAGGTGGTCAAGAACCGCCTTGCCAAGATCGCCATCGATGGAACGCCCAGCGCGGTGGGTTCGGACATGTTCACCGGACCAACCGCAATCTGCTATTCGGCGGATCCTGTCGCGGCGACCAAGGTGGCGGTGGCGT
The DNA here is from genome assembly GCA_044356795.1 of Caulobacterales bacterium. Classification (GTDB taxonomy): domain Bacteria; phylum Pseudomonadota; class Alphaproteobacteria; order Caulobacterales; family Aquidulcibacteraceae; genus JBIKVO01. Next base: position 2,976 of record JBIKVO010000401.1, on the reverse strand, counting down.
ACGCCAAAGAGAAAGAGAAATTCGTTCTCATTGGCGGCCTGATGGGGCCAACCCTGCTGGATCCGACGGCGGTCAAGGCGCTGGCGGAATTGCCGTCGCTGGACCAGCTGCGCGGCAAGCTGATTGGCCTTATCCAGGCCCCGGCCACCAAGATCGCCGGCGTTCTGCAGGCTCCGGGCGGTCAACTCGCCCGCGTGCTCAGCGCCTATGCGGCCAAGGATCAGGCTGCCTAATCCGTCATGTTCGTTGCGAACACCGCATTACGAAACGTCATTTCTATTGAAGGGTGAATCACCATGTCGAAACTCGAAAAGATCGTTGAAGACCTCTCGGCCCTGACCGTTCTGGAAGCGGCTGAACTGTCGAAATTGCTGGAAGACAAGTGGGGCGTCTCGGCGGCGGCCCCGGTGGCTGTGGCGGCCATGCCGGCGGGCGGCGCTGCGGCGGCGGCCCCGGTGGAAGAGAAGACCGAATTCACGGTCATGCTCGTGGCGGCCGGCGACAAGAAGATCGAAGTGATCAAGGAAGTGCGCGCGATCACCGGCCTTGGCTTAAAGGAAGCCAAGGATCTGGTGGAAGGTGCGCCGAAGCCGGTCAAGGAAGGCGTGAACAAGGCCGATGCCGAAAAGTTCAAGGCCCAGATCGAAAAGGCCGGCGCCAAAGTCGAGCTGAAATAACCAGACCTGGCGGACGCAGGCCCGGCAGTGCCGGGCCTGCCGACGCTGGCGTGCGCGCCCGCCTTGTCGGCGCGTCTGGCCCCTTGGTCCGCGGGGCTTGTGACGGTTGGTGGTTTTTCCTCACTTTGGAAGCGCCAGCAATCGGATTTGGTCCCTGCCGCAAGGGGCTACAAAGAGCGGACACAGCGACGTGACACGTCGCGCAAAGACGGCTGGCGGCGCCGTCCGCGCGCGCTACACGGGAAAAACGATGGCTCTGTCATTCTCCGGCAATCTGTCATTCACCGGCAAGAAGCGTATCCGTAAATCATTCGGCCAGATCCCCGAGGCGGGGGCGATGCCCAACCTCATCGAGGTTCAAAAAAGCTCCTACGAGCAATTTCTCCAGAAGGACGTGAAGTCGCCGGATCGGCGGCTTGAGGGCCTGGAAGCGGTGTTCCGCTCGGTCTTCCCGATCCGCGATTTCTCCGATCGCGCGCTTTTGGAATATGTCTCCTACGAATTTGAAGCGCCAAAATTCGACGTCGAGGAATGTCAGCAGCGCGACATTACCTATGCTGCGCCTTTGAAGGTGAAGCTGCGCCTCATCGTGTTTGAAAGCGACGAGGAAACGGGCGCGAAGTCCGTCAAGGACATCAAGGAACAAGATGTCTATCTGGGCGATATCCCGCTGATGACGGACAAGGGAACGTTTGTGATCAACGGCACCGAGCGGGTGATCGTGTCGCAAATGCACCGCTCGCCGGGCGTGTTCTTTGACCATGACCGCGGCAAGACGCACGCATCGGGCAAGCTGTTGTTTGCGGCCCGTGTGATCCCGTATCGCGGCAGCTGGCTGGATTTTGAATTCGACGCCAAGGACATCCTGTTTGTCCGCATCGACCGCAAGCGGAAACTGCCGGCGACCACACTCCTGTACGCGCTTGGCATGGATGGAGAAGAGATCCTCGCGCAATTCTACGAGCGCGTGGTTTACAAGCGCACGCCGAAGGGCTGGACGTTGCGCTACCGCCCGGAGCGCTGGCGCGGCGTGAAGCCGACCTTCGATCTGGTCGACGCCAAGACCGGCAAAGTGGTGGCCGAAGGCGGCAAGAAGCTGTCGGCGCGCGCGGCCAACAAGATCGCCGAAGATGGCGTGAAGGACATCCTGGTTCCCAGCGAAGATCTGTTTGATCGATTTGTCGCGGAAGACATCGTCAATGCGCAAACCGGGGAAATCTTTGCAGAAGCCGGCGAAGCGCTGACGGAGCATCTGGTCGCGACTTTGATGGAAGGCGGCGTCCGCGATGTGCCGGTACTGGACATCGATGGCGTCACCAGCGGCCCCTATATGCGCAACACCTTGACGCTGGATAAGAACGAAACGCGCGAGCAGGCGCTGTTCGACATTTATCGCGTGATGCGCCCCGGCGAACCGCCGACGCTGGAAACCGGCGAAGCGCTGTTCAAGAGCCTGTTTTTTGACGGCGAGCGCTACGATCTGTCGAATGTCGGGCGCGTGAAAATGAATATGCGCCTTGGCCTCGACACCGACGATGAGCTGCGCGTGCTGCGCAAGGAAGACATCATTGCGGTGATGCAGATGCTGGCGGGGTTGCGCGATGGCCGCGGCGAAATCGACGACATCGACAATCTTGGCAATCGCCGGGTGCGATCGGTGGGCGAGCTGATGGAAAATCAGTACCGCGTCGGTCTGTTGCGGATGGAGCGCGCGATCAAAGAGCGGATGAGTTCGGTCGATATCGAGACCGTGATGCCGCACGATCTGATCAACGCTAAGCCCGCCGCCGCGGCGGTGCGCGAGTTCTTCGGCTCCTCGCAGTTGTCGCAATTCATGGACCAAACCAATCCGCTGTCGGAAATCACCCACAAGCGGCGCCTGTCGGCGCTGGGGCCAGGTGGTTTGACGCGCGAACGCGCCGGCTTTGAAGTCCGCGACGTGCACCCGACGCATTATGGCCGCATCTGCCCGATTGAAACGCCGGAAGGCCCCAATATCGGCCTGATCAATTCGCTCGCCACCCACGCGCGGGTGAACAAATATGGCTTCATTGAAAGCCCATACCGCACGGTGGTGGACGGCAAACCGACCGGCGAGATCATCTATCTGTCGGCGATGGAGGAGGCGCGCCACAAGATCGCCCAGGCCAATGCGCGTCTGGACGACAAGGGCAAGCTGGGCGATCTGTTTGTGCAGGCCCGCGTCAATGGCGACGCCACCCTGGTGCCGCGCGAAGAGATCGACCTGATCGACGTCTCGCCCAAGCAGGTTGTCTCGGTTGCGGCTGCGCTGATCCCG
>JBIKVO010000400.1:0-3191 GCA_044356795.1 Caulobacterales bacterium | reverse complement strand
GGACAAGCTGAAGGCGGCCTGAAGCGATCGCAAACAACAGACTGGAAGGGGTTGGATGGGCGAGGGCTTGAGTCCGGGCCAATGGGCGATGGCGGCGTGTTGGGGCGCGTGCGCGGTGGGCGCGTATGTCGTCGCGGCCGGATTGCCTGCTGCTCCTGTCCATCGCGGCGTCGTGATTGGGATTATGATGGCCGTCGCTCTTGGCGCATTCAGCTTTGCGGATGGTCGGGGCATGCGCATTGGCGACGGCATCGGCTGGGCGCTGGCTATTGGCGGCTTGATCGGCGTCGCGCGGCGCGGTGTGCAGCGAAGGTCTGCGCCGTGACGCCTTCCGCCTGGATTGAATTGATCGACAGCTATGTGGCGGGCCGCTTGTCAGCCGACAGCTTCAAGCGCCGCTTCACCGAAGCGTTCCAGGACGCGGTGAACCGCCGCGCAGCAGTGCCGGCGGGCGTTCAGGATCTGGCTTTTGTCGTGGAGGCTTATGCCGGCGATCCGATGGCGCGGGGCCATGATGTCGCCGATGATGAGGATCTCATGCGCGCCGCACGGGCGACGCTTGCGAGCCTGGGAGGTCCCGCGCGCAGTGCAGAGCCGCCGCGGATGGACCAAGCCGGCTCCATTCCGCCGACATCGCGGGATTTTGAGGCCGAGCGTCAACGCGCCGTCAAACATCTGGGCGCGACTTTGGCGGTAGGGTGCGGCATGGCGATCGCGTATCTCGCGATCATGATTTTGCAGATTTTCGCGATTGCCGATCAGGTGCAAAGTGTGACTGGAATCGGGGCGGTATTGTCGTCGATCGGGGCCTTGATGCTCACCCTCATTCCTCTGATCGGCGGCGTGATCGCCTATTTCGGCGCCACTGATGTGTGGCAATGGTCGCCATGGGCGGCTGGCCTCCTGTTCATTGTTTTGCCGATGACCACGCTGATCGTGGGATGGCTGCGGCGGGCGGATGTCCGCGTCTGGCGCCAAGGGGGCCGGCGATGATCGGTTGGCTGATGATTGGCGGGCTGGTTCTGCTTGCCATCGGGATCGCCTTGATCGTCATCCGCACCGCCTGGGCGGCGCCGGCTGCGCGGGCCGTGATCGTGACAGGTGTATCGCTGATGATCACTGACGTCGCCTTTTCCTATAGCTGGCCGCTGGTCTGGTGGCTTTCCGGCTTTGCTGTGTGCGCCGCTGTCCATCGCTGGATTGACTTGTTTCTCCATCGCGAGTCGCTGCCGACTGTTGCCAAGGTCGGTGCGAAGTGCTCATCCCCTCCAAACCAAAAGCCCCCTCCAAACCAAAAGCCCCCTCCAAACCAAAAGCCGAAAGCCTGATCCATGACTGCAGATATCGCCGCCCTCTTGTATCTCGTTTCCGGGGTGTTGTTTGTTTTGGCGCTGCGCGGATTGTCCAGCCCGGAAACCAGCCGGCAGGGCAATTTGTACGGCATGATCGGGATGGGCGTGGCGGTGGCGACAACGCTCGCGCTTGTGCCGCTCGATCCGATCACTTTGGCGATCATTGCGGGCGGGGCTGCGGTTGGCGGCTTGATCGGCGCCGTGATCGCCAATCGCGTGCAGATGACGCAGATGCCGCAATTGGTCGCGGCGTTCCACAGCCTTGTCGGCCTTGCCGCCGTGGCGGTAGCGGCGGCGGCGCTTTATGCGCCCGAGAGCTTTGGCATTGCCAAGCCGGACGGAACCTTGAAGGCGATTTCGCTGGTGGAATTGGCGATCGGCACCGCAATCGGCGCGATCACCTTCTCGGGTTCCGTCATCGCGTTTGCGAAACTCAACGGCAATATGAGCGGCGCGCCCATCCTTCTGCCGATGCGCCATGTGATCAATATCCTGATCGCAGCCGGCATTGCGGCGCTGGTTGTGCTGCTGGTGTTCAGCGGCGGCAAGGATCAATGGGCGTTCTGGGCCATCCTGGGATTGTCGCTGTTGATCGGCGTGACACTGATTATCCCGATCGGCGGCGCGGATATGCCGGTCGTGGTGTCGATGCTGAACAGCTATTCGGGCTGGGCTGCGGCGGCCTTGGGCTTCACGCTGGAAAACACCGCGCTGATTATCACGGGCGCGCTGGTGGGATCGTCTGGCGCGATCCTCAGCTACATCATGTGCAAAGGCATGAACCGCAGCTTTTTCTCGGTGATCCTTGGCGGCTTTGGCGGTGAAACAGCGGCCGTGGGCGGGGCGAAAGAAACGCGTCCGGTGAAGCAGGGCAGTGCGGATGACGCCGCTTTCATCATGAAGAACGCTTCGAAGGTGATCATCGTGCCAGGCTACGGCATGGCGGTGGCGCAGGCTCAACACGCCTTGAAGGAAATGGCTGACAAGCTGAAGGCTGAAGGCGTGGAAGTGAAGTATGCGATCCACCCGGTTGCGGGCCGCATGCCTGGCCACATGAATGTGCTGCTGGCCGAAGCGCAGGTGCCGTATGATGAGGTGTTCGAACTCGAAGACATCAATAACGAGTTTGCCCAGGCCGATGTGGCTTATGTGATCGGCGCCAATGACGTGACCAACCCGGCCGCGAAGACTGATCCTTCCAGCGCGATTTTCGGGATGCCGATTTTGGACGTGGAAAAGGCGAAAACCGTGCTGTTCATCAAGCGCGGGATGGGGAGTGGTTATGCTGGCGTCGAGAACGAGCTGTTCTTCCGCGACAACACGATGATGCTGTTCGCTGACGCGAAGAAAATGACCGAAGAGATCGTGAAGGGGCTGTGAGGGGACGTTTATCGTTTGGCGATGGTCCCGCAAAATGAGGCGATGACAGCGTCTCGCCCCCCGTTCTCGCAGCCATCGATCGTCATGGGACGGCCGACGATTGCTATCGCTACGAAAACAAGGGCATTCGCCCTGCGCAGCGGCGATTCTTCGCAGCCGGTGCGCTGCAGCGCTCTGCTTGGCCTGAAACCCTCCGCGCGGTGGCCCGCGCCCGGTGCGGCCTGTGTCGTAAGGGCGCATAGCGCGTTTGGGCCCCGCCTTTGACTTATCTGCGCTTTGTGCTGAGCCGAAAGGATGATGCCTGAGCTGTTCGCCAGGGGCTATTTCAGGTCATCTCAGACATTGACCATGAGCGTGATGCGCCGGCGCATCTGAGAGAAAAATTTGCCGCGCGAACGTTTGGGTTTGCCAGGAATTTGAAGTCGGCGTTTGCGCGCACGCGGCACGGCGGCTTTTTAT
>JBIKVO010000399.1:0-3207 GCA_044356795.1 Caulobacterales bacterium | reverse complement strand
GTCGCGAAAGTCGTTTGCCGCATCGGTCCGCATCCCGGTAAACCCACATCACCATGGACTGCTTCGCAGCAATCGGGAATCCTCAGACTTGTTCAGAGATTCCCTAGGGACCATCCGGCCCAGAGGTGCACGGTCGGGTTGGACGCTTCCAACTCAAGAGCGCGCACGATGTGCTTATGCGCGCGCTCCCGCCACTGTGGATATCCTGGACGTTGAAGAACCGTGCCAGAAAGCGCAAACGCCAGCGTGGGGTGAGCGACGGCGCTGTCCGGCGCGAGTTTTGTGGCCCTTTCCGCCTCAGCAACGGCCTGGACCCACAAACCCCGCGTGGCGGCGGCGCCTGAGCGCAGCATCGCTTCCCAAGCGTTCAGATCGCCCGGCTTCTTCAGCGCGCGCTCCATTTCCACGCGCGAGATTTGCGCGCCGAGATGGGCGGCCACCTCCATCACAAGATCTTCCTGCAACGCCGCCAATTCCGACAACGGACGATCGAATTTCTGCGACCACAACACCCCGCCATCAGCGGCATCAATCAGCTGCGCCGTCACCCGCAGCGTCTCGCCGACGCGGCGCACATTGCCTTCCAAGAGATAGCGCACATTGGCTTGCCGGGCGATTTCCACCACATCAACGGCGTTGCGGCGATAGGCGGGCGTCGCGCCGCTCGACAGCACGCGGATCGTGCGGGCGAGCGACAGCGCGTCGATGATGTCTTCCACCATGCCAATCGCGAAAATGTCGTCTTCCTTGAGGCCCGAGCGGTTGATGAACGCCAGCACCGCAAGCACTGGGCGCGCGGGCTTCTGGCCGGGCTGCGCGGGTTGTGGCGCCACGATTGGCGCGGGTGCTGGCGCAACGGCGGGTGCTGTCGCGCCCTTGGAGACAAAGCGCTGCACTTCGGCAAGGAACGCCGCCCACGCTTTATCCGTAGGCGAACCATCCCAATGCCCCAACTCCGCCGTCTGCGTCAGCTCAAACATGATCGGGCGCTCGCAGGGCTTGATCATGCAGGGCACGAGGGTTTTGTTGCGATCGGCCAGCGTCGCCTCTGCGCGGACCCAGCGGGATTGCACGGACTTCTTCGACCAGAGCACCACCACAGCTTTCGCGGTCCGCAGCGCGGTTTCCGTCACCTCGTCATAGGCCTCGCCGGTCCGAAGCCCCACATCCCACCAAACCTGAAAGCCCTGCGCCTCAAACGCCTCGGCGAACAGCTTTGCGCGGGCTTGATCTTCGCGATTGCAGGAGAGGAAGATGTCGGGCGGGCTGGTGTCATGGAGAAAGCGCGCTTTCAATGTCTGTTTGCGCGAAGTCGTCGCCGACGAACAAAAGCGGGCAAGCGCGGGACTTTGCGAGGGCGTAAGCGAAACAATCGCCGAAATTCAGGCCCGCCGGATGGACGCCTCTGCCCCAGCGATCATAGGCATCCGCCACGGCTTCGGCGTCTGGTGGCGTCACTGGCGCAATTGTGACGCCAAGCCCTGCGATCAGCGCCGCCATCGCATCGCCAACACCGCGCCGCCGCGCGACGATGAGAGCTTCCGCCACGGTCGCCGCCGAGATGGCCAACTCGTCAGCGCTCGTCATCACTTCTGTGATGTCAGCTGCTCTTGGCTCATCCAGCACAATCGCCATCAGCGCGGAGGTTTCGAGTACGATCACGAAAGGGCGCTCATTTGGGCAAACCGTCATCGCCATACAAAAAATCTTGACTGCGCGCCGCGCTTGGCCCGGCCTTCGCTTTGGGCGCGGCGGCGCGTGCGGCGGCGATCGCTCGGCGGCGTTCTTCTGCACTGACTGGCGTGTGGATCGCCGCCAAACGCACAACCGGCTGGCCATGGCGCGTCAACACGATCTCCTCACCTTCCTCGGCGCGACGGACAAGATCGGTGAGTTGCGCTTTGGCGTCTGACACCGGGACATGCATGCGTGAAGCCTCCAAACAGGATAATAGACCAATTATTGGTCCAAAACAAGCCCGTCCCGCCGGTCCCAAGCGCAGATAGCTTGGCGCTGAATATCGCAACTGGGCGAGAATTCACCTCTTCGGCTCGGGCCAGACCAGACAGCCAAGAGGAGAGTTCCAGCATTCAGAGAACGGAGGAAACATTGCCATGATTGCCGTTCGCGGGTAACACGCGTGTAAGGCTCCAAAGCCAGCATTCCGCCGAGCGCTCACGAAGCCTGCGTCCGGGTTTCCCGGGGGGGTAAGTCGTACCTTCCTGTTTCTTTGTTGCCCTTGTCAGGAGGCCCACAAGGACCTTTGGCGATAATCTGCAGATCCAGAAAACTAGCCAATCTCCTAACCGGTCAGCGTCTCGCCCACCCAATTTGCGCCTAGGGCAAAAACGCCAGCCAAAGCGCTCACCAGAACAGCGCGCGCGATCATGACGCCATGTCCCTGGTCACGCGCACGCGTGGCGTCCAGCAACGCCGGCAACATCGCGGTTGCGGAACGTGGTCCGAGTTCAAGTTTCATCTATAGCAAGAGCGCGAGGAGCGCGCCGCAAACGACTAAGGCGCACACTTTCGTGCCTTCGCTTGGTGGGCTGGAGTTTGAAGAATGAGTTTCCATGTCAATCCCATGAGCGGTCCTAAAGATGACAGCCGACACTTCCAATCCCGGCCGTCAATGGGCAATCAATTTGTCAATGCATCGCCAGCGTTGTCGGCCAAGATGGCCGCACCAATGCCAATCAACGCGCCACCTACAACACCAATGACGCCGGCGGCCGGGCCAAGCGCCGCAAATCTAGAGCCTTTTAACGCACCACGAATTGCACCGCGCAACACGTAGCCTCCAGCGGCCCCAGCAATCATGCCAGCAACAGCGGCGATTCGACCTTCCGCAGAGCCACCCGCCACTTCCTCACTCTCACGCGCATTCAACTCGCGGACATCGATCGCTGCTTGTATTTTTCCACTCCAAATCAATGCTGCTTTGGATCATGCATAACCTCCCAGAGTTCGGTGCGACGTTGCACGTTCAACCAGAAATCTGGGCTGTTGGAAAAACCCGCGCGCGTATCAATGCCGTCGCCGCAGTACCATTGCGCTTGTTATTGCACAGCTCGTTGACATGCTTGCGTTGCACACCCATCGCCTCCGCAAGCGCGCTCTGGGTCAGACCGAGCGGCTCCATGAACTCTTGGGTCAAGATCTCGCCGATCGAAGCCGGCTTGCGTTTGGTCATCAGCATACTGCCCA
>JBIKVO010000398.1:0-3219 GCA_044356795.1 Caulobacterales bacterium | reverse complement strand
TTGCCGGTGGATTTCGACGCTGATGATCTGAACCCGGACGCCGACAATCTCGGCCTCGATCTGATGGCGAAGTCGCACCGCAATCTGATCCAGGCAATGAGCACGGCGCAGATCAAGATCCTGGTGCTGGACGCTTGCCGCAACAATCCGTTCGCGTCGCGCATCCCCGTCCGCGGCGGCGGGACGCGCAGCGCTGACGCCGGCGCGGCTGGCCTTGCAGACATCGAGGATCGCCGCGCTGTGATCGTGATGAGTGCGGAGGCCGGGCGCCTCGCCAACGACGGCGCGCGCGGCGAAGGCAGCCCGTTTGCCCGCGCGTTCGCGGACGGGGTTGATGATGAAGGCGTGGAGTTGAGCCTCGTTTTCCGCCGCATTGCTGACACAGTGGCCCGCACCACCGCGCAACAGCGCAATCCGCAGCGGCCAAAGATTGTCGGTATCGAAAATCTCGGCGCGCAAGAGGTGTTTTTGCGCGGCGCGCCCGCGCCGGCCGCCGCGGTGGACCGTTCTGAACTCCCACCGCCGCCGGCGCCCAAAACGCGGCCAGGGGAGACGTTCAAGGAATGCGATGTCTGCCCGGAGATGGTGGTGATCCCGGCCGGCAGCTTTTTGATGGGATCACCGGAGACGGAGGTGCGCCGGCGATCCGACGAAGGCCCGCAGCGCCAAGTGACGATCGCCCAGCCGTTCGCGGTGGGGAAGTTCGAAGTGACTTTCGCGCAGTGGGATGCGTGCGTCGCCGCAGGCGGCTGCGCGCCGCCGGAAGAAGGGCCCTACAGTCCGCCCGATGAAGGTTGGGGGCGCGATAATCGCCCGGTCATCAATGTCAGCTGGCAAGACGCCAAGCGCTATGTGCGCTGGCTGAACGGGCGCATCGGGGGCAAGGCCTATCGCCTGCTGACGGAGGCCGAGTGGGAATACGCCGCACGCGCCGGCACAAGCACACGCTGGAGCTTCGGCGATGATGAGGCCCGGCTCGGCGACTTCGCGTGGTTCGTCAGCAATTCTGGCCCCAGGGCCCAGCCTGTGGGCGGCAAGGCGGGAAATCCCTGGGGCCTGTTCGACATGCACGGCAATGTCTGGGAATGGGTAGAGGATTGTTACAACAACAGCCTCGCCAACACGCCGACCAATGGCGCCGCAAATACAACCTTAGGTTGCTCGTACCGCGTGTTCCGCGGCGGCGGCTGGAACTACAGCGCCCAGATCCTCCGCTCGGCGATCCGCTTCAGGAGCACGCCCACGATCCGGGACGTCAGTCTCGGTTTCCGCGTCGCCCGGACGCTTTAAGGTTGTGGTTTGTGATTTGTTAAGGTGTGTTTGTTTTTCGACCTGATGGCTGCAGCCATCAGGTCTGTACTCGCCGAAGGCGAGCCGATTTTTTTAAGGGCGCGCCTTGACAGGTCGCCTGTTACGGCCGGCCAATGAGAAAGCCCAATAAGAAAGCCCAATGAAGAAAGCATAGACCGGCGATTTCGACTGTTCCAGACGTCACCGTGACGCTCCGCGCCAATCCGCCGGGCTGGGCGCGATCATGCCAAACGTCCAGAACCGGGCCGAAGCGAGCACCCCAACATCGGGTCAGCAGTCCTTCGTGCAAGCGCTGGCACGCAGGCCGCGAAATCCGTTCCCGTGCTACCTATTTGCTACCTAGGCCAGCCTTTCGCTTTCCTGCAGACCGCCTCGATTGCCCGAAAACCCTTGGGGGCCATGGTGCCGCCGGGGAGGATTGAACTCCCGACCTCGTCATTACCAATGACGCGCTCTACCACTGAGCTACGGCGGCGGAAGGGCGCGCTATAGCGGAGTTCGACGCCCCAGGACAAGGTCGCATCTGCGTCACCGTGCGCTTTGTTTCAGCGTCGGATGAAGGTTTGGCGGTGAAGCGGACCCGCGCTGCTAGCGCGCCCCGCAGATCGCCGGGTTTGAAGCCCCGGACCTGATCGGCGGGATGAGCGCTGGCGATCGCGGCGGCGGTTTCGGAGGCCACTGCGGCTTCTCCGCCATGGCATCTTGAACACATTTTACCCAGCGCGATCGGACGCATCCAGTTCAGGGTATTGCCCTCAATCTCGGCGACGCTCATCGTGGGCCATGCTTCGCCGGTGGGGTGGCGCTGGATGAAGCTTTCCAGGCCATCGCGCTGCCAATCAGAGGCGGCGTTGCCTGGATTGCGCACTTTCAGCCCCTTGCGCTCGATGTTGGCGCCGTTTCGGCCTCCATAGCGGCGGCAATCGGACGCGCGAACCTTGCGAACCGACGCGGCCGCAACCGCGCCGCCCGATTGCATGGCGGCCGTCAACTCAGCCCGCAGGCGCTCGGACAGGGCGTCGGCGGCGAATCGCGCCGTCGCCACAGCCAGCGCCGATGCCTCCGCGGAGGGAGGCGCTGCGGTCTGCTGGGGCGCGCCGGGCGTGCATCCCGTCGCCAAAAGCCCCAAAAACTGCACGCCGGCGATTTTGCTCTGGTGGATCATGTGCGTCTTCGGAGTGGGCGAGCGTGTTTTTCGATCAATCGGTGTCCACTTGGCCGGAAAGCGCGCTCAGTCATAGCATTGCCCTGCGGACTACCGGGTTTTGCCTGCGTTCAACACGCGGCCAATCGTTTCGTCGGCTTGCATCGATCCTTGGCCGCCCGCCTGGCCCTCGGCTTGGACTTTGTCCGGCGTTTTGATTAAGCCAGCCGCGGCGCGATCGAAGCAAGGGCAGGCGATCAGGACGAAGCGATGACGGAGGATCCCAAAAAGCCCGCCCCGGGGCTAAAGCCAGACGATAGCGACGCTGCTTCGCCGCTTCCGGCATCGCCGCCGCCGCACAATCCCCGCGCGGCCCGCCTTGGCGCGCAGTTGCGGGCAAATCTCGCCCGCCGCAAGGCCGCTGTCCGTCAGGACCCACTATCCGAAAGCTCGCCAGAGGAAATCTCGCCAGAGGAAAGCCCGCACGACAGGGATTCGCACGACAGGGACCTGCACGATAGGGCGTGAGCCCGCCAGCCGGCGCATCCCGCGCAAGTGTGGTGGGTTTGGACAAGCAAACTTGGCAATTCGCGACGGAATCCGTTCGGCTGACTTTGGCGCCCTTAAGCCCCTCAAGCAGCAGTGCATCAGACGGATGGGCGGAGAGATTGGGGCTGGGCGCCTTACGCCATTCCGTTTCAAAAAGAACAAGAGAATCATAGATATCTGATGTCGTCAGGGGACCCGACATGCACCCGACGCCG
>JBIKVO010000397.1:0-3220 GCA_044356795.1 Caulobacterales bacterium | reverse complement strand
GGAAGAAGCCCCCCTCGTTGACACCGACGCCGAAATCAAAGCCGCCGAATGCGACGGCGCGCTGGAGGCGCTCGGGTCCGATGCCTGCGCCTACGGCTATCTGACGCTCACCGTCACGGTGCGCGATCGCATTGAGGCCATCGTCGATGAACGCGCCCGCGCGGCCGTCGCCGCCGCCAACGCGCAAGGGTTTTTTGCGAGAATCGAAGACTTGAACGCGATGGAAGCCTGGCTCGGATCAGTGCTGGGCGAAGCCTACGCCGATCCACGCCGCCCGATCGTCTCGACGCTCAACCTCGCCGACATCATGCCGGTCTCAGCGGTATGGGCCGGGCCGAAAACCAATGCGCATTTGAACGGCCCGCCGCTGCTCTTCGCGCGCACCGCCGGCGCCACGCCCTTCCGGTTGTCGCTGCATGTCGGTGATGTCGGACATGCCATGGTGGTGGGACCGACCGGCGCGGGCAAAAGCGCGTTTCTGGCCTTCATGGCCTTGCAGTTTCTGCGCTATCCGGACGCGCAGGTCATGGTGTTCGACAAGGGGCGCTCGGCGCGCGCGACGACCTTGGCCGCCGGCGGCGCCTATGTCGCCCAGATGCTCGCCCGCTATGACGACGTGCGCCTCGCGCTCGCCGCCTACAACGCCGGCCCAGGCCGCATCGATTGCGCCGGCGGCGTCCCGCAAATTGCTGAAACCCAGGCCTATGTCGACAGCGTCATCGATTGCTTCCTCGCGCTCACAGCCGGCCGCAACCCGCGGCGCCTCAGCGAGTGCCGCACCGCCCCACCAGGGCGAACGCGCACCGCCGCAGCAGCGCCCGCCGAAGACGCCGCCATGCTCGGCGTCTCCCCCTCAACCCTAGCCCGCTGGCGCCAAGAGGGAGGCGAACTGAGGTTCGTGCGCTTGAGCTACAAGACCGTCAAATACCGCTATGCCGATGTCGCTGCCTTCATAGAGGCGCGGCTGTCACCGCCACAACGCTTACGCCAAGATAGGAGGAGCAATGAATGGCCACAAAGTATTCGCTAGTCGCTGATGACAACGCCGATCGGCTGCTGACCACTGATGAGGCCGCCGGCTACCTGATTGTGTCGCGACGCACGATGGAGGATTGGCGCCGCGTTGGCTCAGGCCCGCCCTACATCGCCATCGCCCGCAACTGCGTGCGCTATCGCATCGGCGACTTGCGCGCCTGGACCGTCGCCCGCCGCGTTCGTCACGCCTTGGAGCGCCCGGCAGGCTGAGCGCGCGGCGCAAAGCTGTGAAGGCATTGAGCAGCAGCAAGAACGTCGAGATTCAATTGGAAAGAATGGTTTGGGGCAGAGAGTGGAGATCATCGCTCGTTGCGGCCATTCCCGGCGGCCCACGCGCCAAACCTAAACCCGACATTCCACCCTGCCGCCAATCCACCCCGCGCCCCGGCTCACAGGTCCGGCAAGGCGCGGGGTGGGGCCGGCGCACCCGGCTTTCTTCAAGATCGGCCCTGGACGCTTCGGGGCACGCCTGCTGAGACCATGATCACAGCAGCTCTGGCCATGAAGCGTGCGGGAAAGGCGAAAGCCAATATTGTTGTTCCGGTTCGTGGGCGTGTTCCTGTTCCGGTTGGCGGAGCGGAGGTTCTGCGGATTGTTGTTCCAGGAACCACCGCGGATCACGCGGTTGGCGCAAAGAGCCGATCAGGTCTGGCCCGCAACGCTTTCACGCCGCGGCCGAGAATCGCGCGCTTCAGCGCCCGAGTGTGTGCATGATCGGCATGGGCGGCCCAGGAGCCCATCCGCGCTCGCGCGTTCTCCACATCTAATGTGCCGGCATTCACGGCGCTGATCATGCCCTTCAGCCTGCCCTTGAACGCCTGCACATTGGCTTCCGGCAGTGCGCGCTTGCCGCCAGCATGGAGCACATAGCCGAGAAATTCGGCCGGCTCGCTTGTCGGCGCGACGAAGGATTTGCGCGGATGGAGCTTGAGGCGACGTCCCTCAAGAAACCGAGAAACGCGCTGGCGCCAATGTTCCAGAACGGCCGGGTCGTTATGGAAAAGGGCGAAGTCATCGACGTAACGCAGATAAGGCGCACCCAGAACTTCTGTGCAGAAGTGATCGAGGGGATCGAGATAGACATTGGCGCTGAACTGGCTGGTGAGATTGCCAATCGGCAAGCCACGGCGCCGATCATAGGGCGCAAAGAGATCATCGCCGGGGAAATGCAGGTTCACCGGCTCTTGCGCGTTTGAGCCATCGACGATCACATCCATCAGCGCCAGCGTGCGCGCGCAAGCAATGCGGCGGCGAAAATCGCGCTTGAGAATGGCGTGATCAATCGAAGGAAAAAAGCGGAAGATATCGCAGCGCAGAACGAAAGCGTGGCGGTCGCGATAGTGTTCAAAAGCGCCAATCGCGCGATGCGTGCCCTTGCCGATGCGGTTGGCGAAGGAATTGCCGATGAAGCCGGCTTCAAACAATGGCGCGACGACTTCCATCAGCGCGTGTTGCGCCACACGGTCCCGGAACGGCGCGGCGGAGACCATGCGCCGCTTCGGCCTCTTCAACTGAATTTCAACATAGCGCCCGGTGCGATAGGAGCCATCGTTCAATTCCCGCTCCAGCCGCAGCAATTCGCGCTCCAGGCTGAATTGAAAGCGCGCCGCGCCCGGCTTTTTCCGCTTACCTCGGATCGCCCGTTTCGCCGCCTGGCGCAGCGCCGGGAAAGTCGCGAACCTCTCGAACAGATGATCGTGTCGCTTGGGCATTGGTTCCTTGCGCGGCATGCGCCTTTCGCCAACCGCCGACGCCGCGCCCGATCTGATCGAGCTGGCGTGCGGCATGTTCATAGCCGCCATGCGACACGATTCCCGCATGATTGGCGAGCCGGAACAGGAAGCGCAGCTTTTCGATGTTGATCTGTGCGCCGCGCAACAGGCCGGCGCGATCCTTGGTGTAAGTGGCCTCGACCACCGCCAACATCAAATCCGTCGCGGCGGTTTGCAGCCGATCCCCCAAAAGGAATTTGTGATTGCGTGGGAATTTCTCCACCACCAGCAAAAGCCACGTGTTGAAGGTGAAGATTTCCTCAGCCAAGACTTGCCCGGTTGTCGGCTTCTCTTTGGATGGTTTATGTGGGCTATCCGTCAAAAGCGCGCCCTCAAAAATTTTTGCGACTCGGCTTCGCCGAGAACCGACCTGATGGCTGTAGCCATCAGGTCAAAAACGAATCACAACTTAA
>JBIKVO010000396.1:0-3222 GCA_044356795.1 Caulobacterales bacterium | reverse complement strand
TTCGATGATGATGTTGGTGATGTTGTCTTCATCGGTCACGTTCTTCACGAAGGCGCGCACCTCGAGCCGATCGTCCGGGCTGGTGAAGCGGGCCTGCATGTCGATGATGCCCCAGGCGTCGATCTTGTCGGTCGGGATATTGTACTCCCGCGCGAAATAGTCCGACTGCCACAGTGCATCCGCGCGCAAAACCGCCGTCCAGCCGGCCAAAGCGCCGGGGATGGTGTACTGGCCGCCCACATTGATCTTGAACTCGGGGCTGTGCGGCAGCTCATTGCCTTTGAGATTTATGGGTCGTTCCGGCGTGGTCGCGGTCAGGCTCTGCGCCGGGTTGGCCGCGTCGACGGTCAAGAAGTCACCAATCTCGGTGTTAAGATATGAGAGATTGGCGTTAAACAGCCATCGGTCTGTCGGCGCCCAATTGAACTCCCCTTCCAGGCCCCACACGGTTGCATCTGCGTTGCGTGTCACCGCACCGCCATTGATACGTTGGCCCAACTGCAAGTCGGCATAGTCGTAATAAAAGCCGGCCAGATTCGCCACGAGCGCGCCATCAGCCAGGGTGTTTTTCGCGCCGAACTCGAACGCGGTCACTGTTTCCGGCTCAAATGTGCGCGCGACATTGCTGCCCGGGTTGAGACCGCCGCTCTTGAAACCGCTGGAAAGCGTGGCGTAGAGCAGGGTCTCATCAGTAAAGCCAAGATTGGCCTTGTGGTCGATGCCGACCTTGCCGGTCCAGTTCTCCCAGGAGTTCGACGCGGAAACAAACGGAGTCACGCCCGTCAACACGATGGACCGGGTGAGGATGGATTTTTCTTCTTCCGTGTAGCGTGCGCCTACCGTGACACGGGTGGAGTCGGACAAGGAGAAATACCCTTCCCCGAAAAGCGCGGAGGCTTCAGTAGTGGAGCGCGGCGTGGTGTTGGACACGCGCCAGGTTTCCTGCGGGCGACCATTTGCGATCTGGAACAGTTCGATAGCCGGGTGCCAAATCTCAAACGCAGCCGCGCCTTTGCTGTCTAGATAGAACGCGCCAAGCGTGAAGTTGAACGGCCCGTCAAAGCTGGAGGCAAGGCGAAGCTCCTGCGACCAGGTTTGGTTCTGGCTGGTGAAGCTATCGGTCGTCAGCAGGCGATCGGTGGTGACGCGCTGCGTGCGATTGACATTGTAGGTGATCGGCGCGGTGAAGCGGAACGGCAGAGAGGCATTGTCCCAGTCCGTATTCTGCTCGGATTCGCTCCAGTTGTAGCCCGTTACGGACGTCAGTGTGAGATTGCCGAAGCTGTGGCTGAGATCAGCGGTCACATAAAACTGTTCACCGGTGAAGGTCGGGTCGGTATCAGCGGCCACCTTGCGCAAATCCGCCGGATTTGGCGCGTTGGCGTAAATGTTTCCGCCCACAGGGAAGGGCGTGAAGAACCGCGCCAGAGTTTGCAGAATCGTGGTGTTGGCGTTGGGAGAATCAAAGCCCAGCGACAGCGGGCTGCAGCCGAGCACCGGATCCGCGGTGCATAGACGCTTGGCCTCGCGGGCGCGGGAGCTGTCTTCTTCGAAATAGCCAAGGCTTAGATCAAGGCGGGTGTTGCCGGTGAAATCGACCCGCGCTGAGGCGCGCGCGCCCCATTGATTGCGGCCGTCAATATTGTTGCCAGTGGCGAGGTTCTCAGTGAAGCCGTCACGCTCCGTGTAGTAGCCCGCCAGGCGCAGCTTCACGGCGTCAGAAAGCGGCGCATTGATCATGCCGCCGACACGGACGGATTCGAAATTTCCGATTTGCAGGCTGGCGTTCGCTGCAAACTCGTCACCCGGCTTGGCGGTGATCACGTTGACCGCGCCGCCTGTGGTGTTGCGTCCATAGAGCGTGCCCTGCGGGCCGCGCAGCACTTCGATCCGCTCGAGGTCGAAGAACTCATTTTGCGGAAGATAACCGATTGAGGCGCCGTTGATGAATGTGCCCACGCCATTGTCGGCGGTGGAGGAGATCGCGTTGTTGCCTATGCCGCGCAAGGTCAGGCGATCATTGCCAGTCAGCACCGCGTTCGGAATCGAAAACTGGAGATCAGTAGCCTCTTCGATTTGCGCCTGATCGAGCCGTTCGCTGGAGAATGCGGTGATCGCGATTGGAACATCCTGCAGGCGCTGTTCGCGCTTTTGCGCGACGACGATGATTTCGTCCTGGCTGGCGCCAGTCGGTTCCGGCGCATTCTGAGCGTAAGCCGGGCCGCCGGCCAAACCCGCCATCAAGGCGAGCGCGGAACCGCCCAAGAAAATGAAACGAGAACCGCGCGAACGGGTGCGTACTTGCATCATGTTCCTCCCTGACGCTCTGATGGCGCTTGTTATTATACTTGTCGTCAATAGCGGTACTTCCGGCCCAGATTTCCGTCAAGTCATTAGATACTTCGTCAATAAGAAGTCGCCCAGTGTGGCTTGTGGGCGACAGGCATCTATTGTATCAATCGTCAATAACGGCTCGAAGAAGCCAATGCGTCTGGGAGGTCGCCATGATGGACGCCGCCGCTGCCTGCGGCATGCTCAGCGCAGTCTATGCGGCGCAAAAGCCGGACGAACGCGCCATCATCAGCCCCTCCGGAGACCGCACCTTCGCCACCCTGCACGCCAACGCCAATCGCTTGGCGAACGGAGTGCGCGCTGCCGGGCTGAAGCCGGCCGATGGCGTAGCGCTGATGTGCAGCAATCGCGCGGAGTTTGTTGAATCCTTTCTGGCGGCGCTGCGCTTGGGTTTGCGCATCACGCCGGTAAACTGGCATCTCACCGCCGAAGAGGCGGGCTATATCGTTGCCGACTGTCAGGCCAAGGCGCTGATCGTGGAGGCCGCTTTCGCCCCGCATTTTGCGGAAACCGCTGAGCTGCGCGTGCGGTTGTCCATCGGCGCCGCACCCGGCTTCCAAACGTTCGCAGACTTCCTCGCCGCGCACGCCGCCGATGATCCGCCCGCGCCGCAACTGGGCACGATCATGCTCTATACATCCGGCACCACCGGCCGCCCGAAGGGCGTGTTCCGCCGCGCGCCGGAGATCATTCTTCCGCAAGGACCGGGGACGTTTTGCGCCTACGAACCCGCGCGCGATGTCAATCTGTGCGCGGGCCCCGCCTATCATGCCGCGCCTCTATTGTTTGACCTGCGCTGGCCGCTGGCCTCTGGCGTCCCGGTCGTGCTGCTGCCGAAATGGGATAGCGCGGAGGTGCTGGCGCTGATCG
>JBIKVO010000394.1:0-3231 GCA_044356795.1 Caulobacterales bacterium | reverse complement strand
CGCGTCGGCGTTTTCATCCGATGCGCTGACGCGTTGCGGGGTTTGCAGCGGCAGCTGCGGCCCGATGCGCGCGGCCTGGGGTACGGTGTGGCTGGCTTGCAGCGCTCGACGCGATGGCGTATCGGCGGGGCCCTACTGCAGCTGCATCGTGGCATTGGCGGCGCCGCCGCCGCTCATGTCCATCGGATTGGCGCCGAGCATGCCGCCGAGGCCGGAATTGGTCGTCTCGCCCATCCAATAAACCTGCTTAGGCGGCGTGACGAGCTGTTGCTGTTGCGGCGATTGTTGCGCCATCGCTGTCCAGGACAGCCCGGCAACGACCGCGTATGATACAGCTGATACAGCAGCGCACGATGCGGCCGCTGCAATCCATTGCTTTTTGCGCATGGCGTCCTCCTTCGGTCGCGCGCCGATTGGCTTTGACGACGCGCTGCCGGCAGCGTTCATTGATGCCGTGAGTTTGTTGATAGGCAGTGGGGTTAAGGCGCTGATCACATGCGACGTTCGATCCTAACGCCCGCCAACGTCCCCATTGCCCCCGGTTGACCCGTCGCGCGGCGCGGCTCATATCCCCCCATGGCCCATCACGACACCATCTTGATCATCGATTTCGGCAGCCAGGTCACGCAGTTGATCGCCCGCCGCGTCCGCGAAGCGGGCGTCTATTGCGAAATCCATCCTTACACCAAAGCAGACAACGCGTTGGCGCAGCTGAAGCCGCGCGGCGTGATTCTATCGGGCGGTCCCGCCAGCGTCACCGAAGGGATGAGCCCGCGCGCGCCGCAGGCGGTGTTTGAAGGCGGCGTGCCCGTATTGGGCATTTGCTACGGCGAACAAACGATGGCCGCGCAGCTCGGCGGGCGGGTCGAGGCCGGCCACTATCGCGAGTTCGGCCGCGCCGAATTGGATGTGGTGGAAGACAGCGCCCTGTTTGCCGGCGTGTGGGCGAAAGGCGCTCGGTATCCGGTGTGGATGAGCCATGGCGATCGCGTCGCCGCGCTACCGCTCGGCTTCCATCCGATTGCGGTCAGCGCGAACGCCCCGTTCGCCGCGATTGCCGATGAAGCACGGCGCTTTTACGGCGTGCAGTTTCATCCCGAAGTGGTGCACACCCCCGATGGCGCAGCGATCCTGCGTAACTTCACGCACCGCATTTGCGGCTTGCGCGGCGACTGGACGATGGCGAGCTTCAAAAATGAAGCGATCGCGCGCATTCGCGCGCAGGTGGGGGATGGCAAAGTGATTTGCGGTTTGTCGGGCGGGGTGGATTCGGCGGTCGCTGCGGTGTTGATCCATGAAGCAATCGGCGATCAGCTGACATGCGTGTATGTCGATCACGGCCTGATGCGGCAGGGTGAAACCGAACAGGTCGTGTCGCTATTTCGCGATCACTATAATATCCCTTTGATTGCAGCCGATGAAAGTGAGCGGTTCCTGTCTGCGCTGGCTGGCGTTGATGATCCCGAAGTTAAGCGCAAAACCATCGGCAAATTGTTTATCGATGTGTTTGAAGAAAAAGCCCGCGGTGTTGGCGGCGCTGCGTTTCTGGCGCAAGGTACGCTGTATCCCGATGTGATCGAAAGCGTTTCAGCGATTGGCGGCCCGAGCGTTACGATTAAATCGCACCATAATGTCGGCGGCCTGCCAGAGCGAATGAATCTCAGACTCGTTGAGCCGCTGCGTGATTTGTTCAAAGATGAAGTGCGCGCGCTGGGCCGTGAATTGGGCTTGCCGGAGGCATTTGTCGGGCGCCATCCATTCCCAGGGCCGGGGCTTGCGATCCGGGTCCCCGGCGCACTATCGAAAGACAAATTGGATATTCTGCGCAAAGCGGATGCGATTTATCTCGATGAAATTCGCAAGGCTGGGTTGTACGATTCGATCTGGCAGGCGTTTGCGGTGCTGCTGCCGGTGCGCACCGTCGGCGTGATGGGCGATGGGCGTACCTATGACCATGTCCTTGCGCTGCGTGCGGTCACCAGTACCGATGGCATGACGGCCGATTTCTTTCCGTTCTCGATGGATTTTCTCGGCCGCGCTGCAACGCGCATCATCAATGAGGTGAAGGGCGTTAATCGAGTCGTTTATGATGTGACATCGAAACCGCCCGGGACCATCGAGTGGGAATGATTCACGAGCCTTCGCGGGCTATCGGGATCTTTCGAAAAACCCTTTCACATAAAGAGATTTGGCGCATCCAAGGCCCGGCATCGTTCGGGGTCTATCGCCATCAAGCGCGCCGTTGTGACGGCATAAGCGACGGTATGGGCCTTGCACAGCTGTTGGCCGAGATGGTCATACCGTCGAGCCGAAAATCTCAGCCGGCCGCCAAAAACAGCCCTGAAGCCCCTGTGGCGCATGGAGCTTCACCTACCGGCTGACGGTACTTTCGCTGACGGTATTTCGACGAAACAGAAGTGGAACAAACTGCTTTCCAAGGGTCTCGAAATGCTGACTGACACTGCGCTCAAGGCGCTGAAACCAAAGGAAAAAGATTACAAGCTGACGGGCCGTGACGGTATGTATGTGCTGGTGAAGCGCTCTTTCGGGATCGTTTTCCGCCTGGACTACCGTTTGCACGGGCGCTGCGAGACGCTGACGATCGGCAAATATGGGCGCGATGGAATCACGCGCGCGGAGGCGCGCGATCGCTGCATCGAGGCACGCAGGGCCATCCGAGACGGCAAATCGCCAGCCCAAGAGAAGCAGCGTGAGAAGCGCAAGTTTCAAGAAGCGAAGTCATCCATGACGAGCAGGAGCTGGTGCTTTTTCGGCCGGCCTGCGGCGTCGCGCTTCTCATCCGCCGTGAGCATCTGACCGGCGGCATAGAAGATCAGGCGTACGAGGGGTTTCAATGCGATGGAGTCCGCCAAGGACACCTGCACGAACAGGCTCATCGGCGCATCCGCGCACATGAGATCGCCAAGGCGAAAATCGCTCTCGGCAACCGCCCGCTCAATGTCGCCGCCCGCCAGCCATTTGAGATAGGAGCGCGCCGTACCCTGCACGCTGGTGCGGAAGCGGTCGTGCATGGCGATGTAGGAGACGCCGGCGTCGCGGATGAAAGGATGGGTCTCGGGTTCGCCGCCGGGGCCGGGCCGGTGCAGGGTCTTGACCATTCCATCGGCGGTCGCATCAAGATCGGCCAGGCGGCGCTTCACCGTGATCAGGTTCTTCTCGTGATCGGGCGCGGTGTAGAGCGTGTCCAGGATCACCGCCTCGACGATCTCG
>JBIKVO010000395.1:0-3231 GCA_044356795.1 Caulobacterales bacterium | reverse complement strand
CGCAGGCTCGAAGGATCGCGCGACGATTGGTGATCTGGTTTTTGGCGCCCTGCGCTGGCGGGCGTCCAGCGCCTACCGGCTTGATGCCGATACGCCGCGGGCCTGGGTGATGGGCGCCTTGCGCTTTGGGTTTGGGCGCGATGCGGATGCGATCGTAGAGATGTTCCACGATCCGCACAGCCCGCCGCCGCCGACCGACGCAGAGCGTGCCGCGCTGATACGCGCGGATGGGCTGGATGGCGCGCCAGCGCATGTATGTGGGGATTATCCCGCCTGGCTCGACGACAGCTTCGCACGCGCCTTTGGCGGCCAGCGCGCCGCAGAAGGCGCCGCCCTTTCCGCACCCGCGCCGTTGGACCTGCGCGCCAATCGCCTCAAGACCGACCGCGACGCCGTGATCGCCGCCCTCGCCGACAGCCCAAAGCTGGTCGAAGCGCCGCAACCAACGCCCTACGCCGAAGACGGCGTGCGCATCCCCTGGGCGCAGGGGCGCACATTCCCATGGGCGACCGAGCAAGCCTTCGTCAAAGGCTGGTTTGAAGTGCAGGATGAGGGCAGCCAATTGGCCGCGATTCTGGCGGGCGCCGGGCCTGGGATGCAGGTCGCGGATGTGTGCGCGGGCGGCGGGGGAAAAACGCTGGCGCTGGCGGCGGCGATGCAAAACGCCGGGCAGATCTATGCCTTTGATGTCGACGGCCGACGCCTCGCCGCCCTGTATGAGCGCGCCGAACGCGCCGGTGTGCGCAATCTGCAAATCCGCACGCCGAAACGCGATGGCGACGCCTTGGACGATCTGGTCGGCCGGATGGACATTGTGTTTGTCGATGCGCCGTGTTCAGGCTCTGGCACATGGCGGCGTGCGCCGGACACCAAGTGGCGCCTGCGCGAGCATGCGTTCGGGCGCCGCCTGCAAGAACAGCAACAGGCGCTGGATCTGGCCGCCCCGCTGGTGAAGCCGGGCGGGCGGCTGGTGTATGTCACCTGTTCGGTTTTGCCGCCGGAAAACGACGACGCGATTGCGCAGTTTCTGGCCCGTAGCGATGGGTTCACCGTCCTGCCGACACCGTGCGCCGCGCCGCATCACCGCACACTCTATGGCCTGCAATTTACGCCGCTGAAAACCGGATGCGATGGGTTTTTTGTTGCGCATCTCAAGCGCGCCGTGTGACCCTGGGCGCTGGCGGCGGCGGTCGGATCGGCGAAACGTCGCCGATTGTCGGCGGTGCATTCTGCATGCAAATTCTGGATGCGGTTTTCCTCGCCGCCGTCGTCCGCTGAGCGTCATGGAAGCGACCAAAGGGGACAGCAGATCTGTCCAAACAGCCCGTGGGGAAAAAGCCATCAGCGCGTGCGATCGGCGCGCCCGTGATGGGCGCGACGGCGATTGTCGCTGCGGCGATGCTGACCTTGCGGGGTGCGGCTGAAACGCACGCGCAGCCGCCCGGTGTTGCACCGCCCAATAAAGCCGCCACAACGCTGGTTGGGCGCCCGCTGCCGTCAAACCAAGTGCGCGCGATCGAGGTGGCGCAGAATGCCCTGCGTGCGCGCGCGCCAAGCACGCTCCGCGCTGCGTGCAACCGCCAACACCACATTGCCGATTTATCTTGAGCGGATGCGCACGGTGTGGCGGGCCGCCGACAAGAACCAGGATTGGTCTTTGGCGTGGCAGGGGGCCTCACCGGCAGAGCCGTTGCCAGCGACGGTCGCTGGATGCGCGGCGGTGCAGTATGACTTTGTCCCCGCAAAACAGGAGAAGGATCCAGCAGTGCCCGGCGTGTGGATCAATACGCCCGCGCATTACAAGCCGAACGGCTGGTCCACGTATGGGGAAGTTTTGGCTGTCACACGCACGCCGACCAATCAATGCGAAGCGTACGGCCTGGAAGTCACCCCCGTGTCCACCATCAACGGCAAGGACTATACTCAAAAGGAGACTTTCAATAGCCAACCGTTCGGCGTTCCCGGCCTTAGCGGCTGCGGCGCCTATTTCGGCGCCGGAAACCCCTTCTGCACCAAGGACACTCTCAAAGCGCGGTGCGCCGCGCAAAATGGCCTTTATGAGGAACGCACGAAGATCAATGGCTGCGAGGTTTGCCTGAAACTCGGGCCGGATTCGCTTGAGTCGTTCCTGGAACTGGCGAAGCTGAATTTCGCCGCGGAAGATCAGGACAAAAATGGCGTTGTGACGCCGCAAGAAAACCAATTCCTCTGCCAACCGTGAGTGTGGGCGGCGACGGTGTCCTCACGCCGCCGCCTCTAAAGACTCCAGCGCCGTCATCCATTCGGCTTCGGCTTTTTCCAGCTGTTTCAGCATGGCCGCGCGCTCCATACGCACGCCGTCCGCTTTGGCGCCGCCATCGGTGTACAGCGATGCATCCGCAAGACGTGCATCCAGGGTGGCAATCTTCTGCGCCAGCCGCGCGGTTTCCGCCTCCGCCGTCTCTACCCGCTTGCGCAGGGCCGCCATCGCATTCTTCGACAGTGTTGGTTTTTCTGTCGCGATATCCATCGGCTTTTCGGCGCCGAAAGAGGCCCCCTGCACACGCTCCGCCCCCGGACGATCGGCCGCCAGCACCAGCTTGCGATAATCGCTGAGATCACCGTCATAGGCGCGGGCGCGCCCGCCATGCACCAGCCACAGCCGATCCGCGCAGGCCTCTGCCAGATACACATCGTGCGTGATCAAAAGCACCGCGCCAGAAAACGCATTGATCGCGTGGATCAGCGCTTCGCGGCTGTCGATATCGAGATGGCTTGTCGGTTCGTCGAGGATCAAAACGTGCGGCTTGCTGTGCGCAATCAGCCCCATCAGCAGGCGCACCTTCTCACCGCCGGACAAATTCTGCACCGGCGTGTCCACCTTCTCGGCGCCAAAGCCCATTTGCGCCGCCATCGCCCGATGCGCTGACGGGCTGGCCTGTTTCGCCAAGTCACGAACGTGCATCAACACCGTCTCACCGGCGCGCAGATCATCCAACTGATCCTGGCTGAAATAGCCGATGCGCACATCACGATGCGCAATCCGTTGCCCGCTCAACAATGGCAAGCGCCCGGCGATGGATTTCACCAATGTGGTTTTGCCCTGCCCATTCGGCCCGATAATCACGATGCGGTCGTCGCCATCCAACCGGAACGACACGGCGCGCAAGACTGGCCGGCCTTTGACATAACCAAGATCGGCGCCATCCAGCGTCACCAGCGGCGACGCCAATTCATCGGCCTCCTGGAAGC
>JBIKVO010000393.1:0-3244 GCA_044356795.1 Caulobacterales bacterium | reverse complement strand
ACCCGCCTTTCCGTGGCAAACCAGTATGAACAATACCCGCACCACGCAACTGGCGGTTGGCGGCGCCTATTTGCGACTCAATCTGGAAGCCCAGGCGCGCGGGCTTGCCATCCATCCCTGGAGCATGGCGTTGCAGGAATATCCCGCGATGGCGGACCTGTACGCCGAGCAGCAGGCCATGCTTGGCGCCACTCCAGCGGCGCCCGTGCAAATGCTGGTGCGGATCGGCCATCCCCTGCAAACCGTCCCGGCCAGTCCGCGCCGGGAATTGGCGGCCTTCATGACGGCGTGAGACTGCATCGCGATGAAAACGCCCGCACCACGGGGTGATCCGATCTGGTTTCAGGTGTTCAACGAGATCGGCATCATTCAACAATTAAGCCTTGCCGCGTTTGAACGCCGCCTGCCGGAGCGTTTGTCGGTCGCAGGATTTGCGGTTCTCAACCATCTTGCGCGTTTGCCGGGCGATTGGGGACCGGCGCGGTTAGCGCGTGCGTTCCAGGTCACGAAAGGCGCGATGACAAACACCATCCAGCGTCTCGAAGCCGAAGGCTATGTCACGGTTGAAGCCGATCCGCGGGATGCCCGCGCGAAGTTTGTGCGTCCAACGCAAGCAGGGCGCGCGGTCAGGGAGGCCAGTATTGCATCACTCGCGCCGGTCTTGAGCGAGATGAACGCAACCTTCGGCGCCGACGCGGCCGCCGACGCCTTGCCGTTTTTGAAAAGCTTGCGGGCTTGGTTGGACGCCCATCGGTAAACAAACCTTGAGGACGTCAATCACTGTTCAAGATTGGCTTTCAGAACGCGGCCGCCACGGCGGCGGCAAAAAAAGCGAAAATACTTTCGGGCGGTTGATCAATATTCACGGCAATTACTACTCTTTTTCAATACACATATCATAAAGTTTTTGAAGAAGGCGTGAAGAGAAAACACGCCGCACCCTGCTTTCAGAAGCGGTCGGAGACGGCGTCGCCTCATGCAGTTTCATGTGCCATCCATCCAAACGGTGATGTTCTTCGTCCAGTTGATGATGGCCGCCTACTTTGTGCTGACCTGGTGGCTGAACCGCGCCGATCGCGCGTCGTTGTTTTTCGCATCCGCCAATTTTGTGGGCGCCGTATCCGCGCTGATGTTCTTATACCAGGCGCAGGTCCATCTTTTCTTTTCATCCATCATTCCGATTTTTTGCATGGTCGGTCTGATCAGTGCGCACTTGATGGGCGTGTGCGAGGTGATGCGGCGCCCGATGCCATGGCGCACGCCAGTGCTTGTCGTGACGCCCGTGGTGCTGTGGGCAATCTATTTTGCGTTTGTCGAGCCCTCACTTTGGCTGCGCTATATGGCTGTGGGTTTCGGGATCATAATACTGTGCCTTCATGCGGCCTATCATTTGCGCGACATGATGCGTGAGGCGCCGTTCGTCGGCCTTCGCATCTTGTTTGTCGGCGTCGTGATTCACGCGATTTTCTTTTCAATCAGTCTCGTGTCCGTCGCCATCACACGACCGACAGGCACTTATGACTCGCTCAGCTCCACCAGCGCCGCCCTTGCGATTATGGAATCGGTCTTGCTTGTGGTGGCGCTCAATATCGCCGTCGCCATGTTGTTCCAAGAGCGGGTGACCATCCGCCTGAAGCGCGCCGCAGAAACCGACGCCCTCACGGGCTTGATGAATCGTCAATCGCTGGCTGGCGAATTCGAACGCGTGATGACGCACTCAGACCCACATAATCACCCGTCGGTCGCCTTGTTGGATCTCGACGGTTTCAAGGAGGTCAACGACACCTTGGGCCATCATTGGGGGGACCGCTTGCTGATTGCTGTGGCTCATCGCTTAAGAGAGACGGTTCAAGGGCATGGTTCGGTCGCGCGGCTGGGCGGCGATGAATTCGCGTTCGTCTTTAACCCTGATCACAATGATCGTGACCATGCGCGCAGCACGCAGGCGCTTTTGGAGGCGTTGAGAACGCCCTTCCCGCTCAACGGGGCGCAAGTGCGTTTGTCCGCCAGCATTGGCGTATCGCCCGTCAATGATGCCCGCACCGGTCTTGCTGAACATCTGCGCCGCGCCGATATCGCAATGTACGAGGCGAAATCGCGGGGCCGCGACGCATGCGTGCACTTTGCACCATCGCTTGATGAAACGGTCCAACAAGCGACGTGGATGCGCGCTGAATTGCGCAATGCCGTTGAATCAAATGACCTGCGCCTTGTGTATCAACCGAAATATGACATCTCCGGTGCTTCGCCGACGCCGGTCGG
The DNA here is from genome assembly GCA_044356795.1 of Caulobacterales bacterium. GTDB lineage: Bacteria > Pseudomonadota > Alphaproteobacteria > Caulobacterales > Aquidulcibacteraceae > JBIKVO01. The sequence goes on along the minus strand of JBIKVO010000393.1, from coordinate 982 downwards.
CATGGAAGCCTTGCTGCGCTGGACGCACCCCCAAAGGGGCCCGATTAGTCCGTCCGCTTTTATTCCAGTCGCCGAACAAACCGGCCTGATTCATCTCATCGGCGCGCGCATCCTGATGCAAGCCTGCTGCGAAGCGCAGGCGATGGGGGGCGTCGCGGTTGCGGTCAATCTGTCGCCCGCACAATTCGACTCGACCGATCTCGTTGCCACCGTCGCGCAGGCCTTGCGCGTCAGCGGCCTCAATCCCGCCTGCCTGGAACTGGAAATCACCGAAGGCGTTTATCTGAACGACACCGGCAATGTGCACGACATGCTGACCGAGTTGCGCTCCTTGGGCGTGCGTCTCGCACTCGACGATTTCGGCACCGGTTATTCCAGCTTGAGCTATCTCACGCGCCTGCCGTTCGACACGCTGAAAATTGATCGCAGCTTCGTGCGCGACTGCGTCAATCGCCCCGATGCGCAAGCGGTCATGGCCTCGGTGATGCAGTTGGCGCACGCGATCCGTTTGGATGTCGTGGCCGAGGGCGTCGAGACCGAAGAAGAGTTGGCGTGCGTGAAAGCGCTCGGTTGTCCGCTGGTGCAGGGCCATCTGTTGTCGGCGCCGTTGGAACGCGCAGCCATCGAGCAAACCTTCATCGCCTTCACGGACGCGCCGGCGTTTTCGCCCAAGCCGCGTGTGCGCGCTTAGCGCTCGTTCGGCTGCGTCTCTTGCTGGACGTCCGGCTCGAGCGACCGCTCGCGCGGCTGCATGCCAAGACGCCTTTGGGGCGGCGGCGGTGGGGGCGGCGGTGGATCAAACCGCGGCGGCGCCGGCGGTTGCGGCGCGGGCGGGGGCCGTTCCACCACAGGACGCTCAAGGACAGGCCGATCAAGGACAGGCCGATCCACACCTGCCGGCGCAGGTGGAGGCGTCAGCGGCGCCGGCGGACGCACGACGGGGTCGCGCGGCTCAAAGACCGTGCGCCGATCCAGGATTGGG
>JBIKVO010000392.1:0-3246 GCA_044356795.1 Caulobacterales bacterium | reverse complement strand
CATTTTTCCCACGCGGCTCAATGTTGAGTTGCTGGCGCAATCCAACAGCGCGGATGCAGCCGTCGCCGCGGCGCGCGCGCGGCCTTTGGCCACGGTTTTGCCCGATGTTGTTCCGGGTCCGGACGGATTGGAGTTGCGCATACGCGAGGATGCCGGCTACAGCCGAACGCGTGAGCCGCTGGCCGGAAACATGCCGTAAGGCGGGCCTTAAACGATCAACTGGCCGCGAGGAGCGCGCGCGATTGCTCGCTCAGTTCTGTCAACAGCGCGCGCGCCACGGGATGTGTGTCGTCACGCACGCCGTCACGCACGAACGCGCGCATCGCGTCAACGTGCGCTGAGATCAGCCGCACAAACGTGGCGCGATCCAGGTCATTGCGCGGACTTTCCAGCGTTTGGCACAACGAATTCGCCAATTGGCTGGCGATCGGGAATTTGTAGGTCGCACCGAGCCCCTTGATGTCATGGGCGCGAGTGAAAATGTCGATCAGCGCCGCATCGCTCCAGGCGGCGTCTTTGGCGGCGTCACGCGCGGCAGCCAGTTTGTCGGCCTCCACCTTCATCCAGTCGTCGAATTGATCAGACAAACTGTCCAGCGCCGCTTCTGCGCGCTCCAGCGCATTGGGGTCGAATGTCGGCAGCCGCCCGACCTTTGAGGCAAAGCTGGGCTTTGGCTTAATGAACGTGACCGCGCTCATGAGAAGACCCCTTCAATCGCCTATGGTCTTGCCACGGGAAATTCAATAAACGGTTAGCTTCACGGCCGCGTCATCGGCGTGCGCATCACAGATTTGTGATGGCAAGGGGCCTCTGACTTAAATTCAAAACCTCGATGATGACGGGCTTTTTGTGCATTTTTGGTCGGTGTTTTGGTTGTTTCGTTCGATTTTCCCCTGATTTGAGGGGGAAAATGCGTTTCTGGGCGGGCTCCGCTGGGCAGACTCCGCTGGGCAGACTCCGCTGGGCAGACTTCGCTGGGCAGACTTCGCTGGGCAGATTTCGCCCCTGATCAAGCCGCCGCAAGTCGGCGCCGAGAGAGGAAAAGAGTGCAGAGCCTGCAGGCGACAAACAGTCTGGTCGTAGTCTTCTTCAACCCGCGATGGCGGGCCTTGGCGCAGCCAAAACACACGCTTGATGATCAAGAACGGGCGCCCCCCTCCGCCCGGACTTATGCCTTGGTCCGATTTTTCGCACCCTCTTCCTCGTTGACCACGCCCCCATCGATAGCACCCTCGCGGCGATATCGCCGGTGGGTATGATCCTCAAGCCCGCGGTGCTTTCGCTTTGATGACGGCCTGTTGAGATGATTGTTTTTTGATTTTTGAGGAGCTTGATCGTCTTAAACCTTGGTTTCGACGCCCTTGCAAAAGATCACCCAGCACGGCGCTATCGGCGACGTTGGCGGGCGTCGTGCGAAGCGCGTGGATCACCTTTGTCTCACTGTCCACACCCAAATGGGCCTTCATGCCGCAATGCTGCTCAGTGCCCTTCTTGGTCTGATGCATCAGGCGATCATGCGCCTTCTTGGCGTTCGTCGTTGAGGAGGGTGCTGCGATGATGGCGGCGTCGACGATGGTTCCTGTCCGTGACCTTCACGCCCTTGTCGGCGAGATCGGCATTGAGTTTGGTGAAAATCTTTTCGCTGAGGGCGTGGTTCTCAAGCAGATGACGAAAGCGGCAAAAGGGTCGTCTCCTCGGGCGCAGGCTCTCGCCTTAAGATCAATCCCGGCGAAAGACCGCATGGCGCAAGAGCCGTCCAGCCCATCCTTGACGGCCGGATCGGAGAGGTTGAACCAGTGATGGAGACCATAGATTCACACCATCCCCAGATTCACAGCATCCCCAGATCCACACCATCCCCAGATCCACACCATCCCCTCAAGGCCGATCGGGGGCTGTCTGGCCCCAGTGGATAGAAGGGCTCGATCACGCCGCACAAACGCTTCCATGGAACGATCTTGTCCATCGCCGCAAAAAACGCTGCCCAAAAACGCTGCCCAAAAAGGCTGTCGTGCGCATCGTCTTGGCGTAACGATCAAACCCCATCGTCGCGAACCTTGTTTGCCGCATCGGTCCGCGTCCCGGTGAACCCGCATCTGCATGACCTGCCTTGCAGCAATCGGGATTTTTGAGGCTTGTTCAGCGAGTCGTTCAAGGGCTCGATCGCAAGCCGATGATGGCGGCCCTGCGATCATGGCGCCCGCGCTGTCAAAACCTTGACGGTTTTTGACCATGCCAACCCGCAGCATGGCGCAAAATCAGACGCTGAATTGTTCGCGCAGAATGCGTTCGTCGAGGGCGTGATCATCGTCAAACAGCATGGTGAGTTCGGTGTTGGCGTCTTCCCAGACATCAACAGCGGCGACATCGCGGGCCTCCTGATTATCCGCGCTGGCGCTGACGCTGCGACGTGCGGGTTCAAGGATATCAAAGCGCACGCGTGCGGTGTGGGCGAGCAGGGCGCCCCGCCACCGCCGCGGGCGGAATGGACTTATTGGCGTTAAGGCAAGCAACTTGGCCGCGATCGGCAGGATTGGTCCGTGGGCGGAGAAATTATAGGCCGTTGAGCCGGCCGGCGTCGCCACCATGACGCCATCGCACGACAATTCCGCCAAGCGCTCGGCGCCGTCGATGCTGATGCGGATTTTCGCGGTCTGGGCGGTTTGGCGCAGCAGCGACACTTCATTGATCGCGCGGTGTTCAATTTCTTCGCCCTGCAACAGCGTGGCGCGCATGATCAAAGGATGCAACAAGGCCGGCTGGGCGGCGCTGATGCGAGCCGGCAGGTCGGTCTCGCGGTAATCATTCATCAAGAAGCCGACAGTCCCGCGGTTCATGCCGTAAACTGGACGGCGATCGGGCATGCGCGCGCGCAGGGCGTCAAGCATATGGCCATCACCGCCAAGCGCCACCACCACATCGGCGTCGGCGATGTCGGCGTCGCCATAAAGCTGTCGCAGCCGCTTGAGGGCGCGTTGAGCTTCAGGTTTCTGGCTGGCGGAGAAGTGCAGGCGCATCCGGCTAGATTTGACGAAGAGGCCGGGCTTCGTCACCCTGGCAGAATGATGAACATGGTCGCCAAGCAGGCGGCGGAAACAGGGAGGCTCCCATGGACGGTGCAGTTGGCGGGGTTCGGTCTGGCATGACGGAGGCGGAGTGGTCAGCGCGGATGGATTGTGCGGCGCTGTATCGACTGGTGGCGCTGCACGGGTGGGACGACATGATCTTCACCCATATCTCCATGCG
>JBIKVO010000391.1:0-3252 GCA_044356795.1 Caulobacterales bacterium | reverse complement strand
GCTATTTGGCTCGTGCCGGTGATCCGCCGCCCGGCAATGTCGTCATCTGGCGCGGCCTTGCAAGGTTGACCGATATCGAACTCGGCGCCGAAATTGGAGCAGCCGGATTTGTGGGTAATTGAAAGCCGGCATGTCGCGCCAACGCCGAGCTTTGCCTACACGCCGATAAGGGCCACAGCTTCAGATTCCGCCAGGGACATTCTTGGCCCATATCTTCCCCCAGGCAGAACCTATGCCGCTTGAAGTTTATAGGACCAAGTATTGCCAGTAAGCCGCAGCTCTACAGCGCCGCGGTTCATGGTTTTGCATGATGTGAGTCAGATGACGCGCGGTTGGCGAACCCGCTCCGCCATGCGATCTCCCACTCTCAAGTGGCAGTGGAGACATTTCGCTTCCGTCGACGACCGCGAAAAATGGGTTCGTCTGCGTTTGCCCGCGGCGCGGGTAAGAGGCGATAAAGCTCGCGCGCACGCTGACAACCGCTCATGTGCATCTGCCGCGCTTGTGCAAAAGCAGCGTCCCCATCCTGGTCTTCAATCGCCAGATAGAGCGCCTGATAGGCCTTGAACTCCGCGATGCGCATGTCGCGCGTCGCCATGCTCAAGTGACCATACAATGCCCCGCCGCCTTCGCTCAGGTCCTTGATGAACTGAGCCAAACGGGGCGACGAACTGGCGTGATACATGGCGCCAACGAACTGAAATGTTGCCCGCATAAACACGCCGGGCTCCGTGTCCTGCGCTTTTGCAAGCGCATCCAGGTTCGACAAATTCTGCTTCAGCTTGACCAAATCGTCTTTGCCCCTCGAGGCTGCGCATTTTTGCGCCAACAAGGCGAAGAGAACCTCTCTGATGTCCATAACCTCCACGGTTTCCCGGTCGGACGGTGCGATCACGAAGGCGCCCTTTCGGGGAACGATTCGAATGAGATTTAATGACTCCAGTAGCCGCAACGCCTCTCGAACAGGGCCGCGACTGACGCCAAACCTTTCCGCAAGCTCCACCGTTCCGAGATGATCGCCAGGGCGAAATTCATCGGTTTGGATCAATCGACGTATCTCTGCCGCGAGGGCTGGCGGAGAATTGGGACCTGGAGATCGCATGGAGGTACGGCGCTTCTGAGCTAAACTGGCTCCACCTTAAGGGAAAACCTGATCGATTTCGAGCCGCCTTTGGACCACGGCACATTGACATCGCCGCAAAAAGTGGCGACAGTTTATAATATGACTGCCTACAAAAGGCGGCTAAGAGACCGTAATGTCCAAGGAAATCCACGAGCAATCGAGCATCGCGCGCATCCATCGCGACCTTTCTTTTCTGCTGCACGATGTCTTTGGGCTGAGCGCGCTCGCATCTCGGTCGGCCTTTGTCGGCCAGGACAGGTCTGATTGGGACGCTGTCTTGATGGCGGCAGGCCAATTATCGGCCGAGGTTTTCGCCCCCGCCGCTGACTCAGCCAATCGCTTTGAACCCAAGCTCGTCGGTGAGCGCGTGGAGACAGCCCCAGGACTGGGCGACGCACTCAAAAAGTATGTGGAGGGTGGGTTCACCACCTTGGGCCTTTCGGCAGATTATGGCGGCCTTCCAACGCCCTACGCGGTAACGCTGGCTTCGCAGATGATCTTCAGCGCCGCCGACAATCCTTCGGTTGGCTACGCCTTCCTCACCAGCGCCGCAGCACGCCTTCTCAATGCCTATGGTGACGAAATTCAAAAACAAACATTTTTGGAGCCCCTCGTTACGGGGCGATGGTTTGGAACCATGTGTTTGTCGGAACCCGAAGTGGGATCTTCCCTCGGCGACATTCGTACCAAGGCCATTCCCATGGCCGACAACGTGTTTCGAATCCGTGGCTCGAAAATGTGGATCTCTGGCGGCGACCATGAACTGGTCGAAAACATCGTTCATTTTGTCTTGGCGCGTATTGAAGGGATGCAGAAGGGCATTCGCGGCTTATCGCTCTTCATCGTGCCGAAGTATCGCGTCGAGCCGGATGGTCGATTGTTGGCGCGAAACGATGTTCAGATCGTGGGCTTGAACCACAAGCTCGGCCATCGCGCGACCACCAATTGCGCATTGAGTTTTGGCGAAAATGACGCGTGCGAAGGGTGGCTGATTGGCGTAGCGGGCGAAGGCTTGCGCTACATGTTCGCGATGATGAATGAAGCGCGGATTGGGGTTGGGGCCGGCGCAGCCATGACCGCCGCGGCCGCCTATCACTATTCTTTGGGTTATGCGAAATCGCGGCGACAGGGTCGTGTGGGAAAGGCGCAACAAGAGCCGAGCCTCATTATCGACCATGCAGATGTCCGACGCATGCTGCTGGCGCAAAAAGCAATTGCGGAGGGTGGAGCAGCTTTGTGCCTGTACTGCGCCTTCCTTGTGGATGATTGCCAATCGGCAGCGGATGAGCAGACACGCACCCAAGCCGGTATGCTGCTCGGGCTTTTGACACCGATCGCAAAATCCTGGCCGTCCGAACGCGGAATGAAAGCCAATTCTCTGGCCATTCAGGTTCTCGGCGGCGCCGGATATGTGCGCGACCATCCGGTTGAGCGCTTGTACCGCGACCAGCGTCTGAATCCGATCCACGAGGGAACCACAGGAATCCAAGCCGTTGACCTGCTGGGGCGAAAAATACCGCAGGACTCCGGCAAAGCGATGAAAGTGCTTTCACAGCGGATGCGGGAGACAATCAAGGTGGCAATGGCAGATGACGCGACCGCCCCCCTCGCGCAAGAGCTTGACACGGCGCTGACGCTGCTCCTGAGAATTACCGACGCCGCCCAACTTGCTCAAGATGACGTGAGAGCGCGTATGCTCTCGAATGCCGTTCTTTATCTGGAGATGTTCGGCGACGTAATGGTTGCATGGATGTGGCTGATGCAGGCCGTCGCCAGCGCCAGCCCTTCTCCCTTTCATCTCGGGAAACGCACTGCTGCTCGCTACTTTTTTCGATATGAGCTGCCGCGCGTTGAGCATCGGGCGCGGCTCCTGTTGTCAGATGACGATACGGTGTTGAGCTGCCCCGTGGATGCTCTCTGAAAGCGAAGTTATCGCATTAAGGCTTGGCCCTGGCGGTCGCCCCCCTAAAAAAGTGCACGTCAGACTTTCCGGAAGAAAAAGTGGCGGCAACCTTCGTCGCCGCCACTGTGCAGGCCCGCCAGGAAAAACCTGGCGCCGGTTATCTAGTACCCTCTATCGATGTCGTCTGACTCGTGATTCAAGCTTTGAATGAAGCTTGAAGCCCGCA
>JBIKVO010000390.1:0-3253 GCA_044356795.1 Caulobacterales bacterium | reverse complement strand
GGCTTTGTGCTGGATACGGTGCGGGTGGCGGGGCTTGGCGTCCGGCGCGGACCGCCGCTTGAGGCCCGAACGCTGTACGAACCGATCGCGCCTGATCCGCCGTGAAGCCCGTCCGAACGCCCGCCTCAGTCCTGAACCTCCATCTCCGCCGTCGCGACGATGCGTACGCTTGACGATTTCAGCGTCGGCCCGCATGACCGCCTCGAGATCGGCTCGTGAAGACGACGAAAGGACCTGCCGCGCGAAGACCTATATCGTCACCGACGCTTGCGTGAAGTGCAAGTACATGGATTGCGTCGAAGTCTGCCCCGTGGATTGCTTCTATGAGGGCGAAAACTTCCTCGTCATCCACCCCGACGAATGCATCGATTGCGGCGTCTGCGAACCGGAATGCCCGGTGGACGCGATCAAGCCCGAGACGGAAGACTCCGCAGACGGTAAATGGCTGAAAGTGAATGCCGATTTCGCGAAAATCTGGCCTAATATCACCCACAAGGGGACCCCGCCCGCCGACGCAGACCAATGGCGCGATGTGACGGGCAAATTCGAGAAGTATTTCAGCGACAAGCCCGGCCAAGGGGATTGAGCCGGGCGATGACCGAATGCGGATGCGGCGGCGTTTTCCGTTAAAGTCCGGCTCACCAAGCCTCTTCCAAATATGAAGAAGTTATGATAGTCGTCTTCTCCTTCGCCGCGCCCCTTGCGCGGCGTTTTGTCCGACCGGCATGTCAACGCGGAAATGGGGCGAGAGGCGCTCACGCCCCCCCTTTTGCCGCGTGTGTCGGGCTGGACTTTGGGACCATGGAGAAGGGTTCATATGGCCGCAGCTACTAGCGTCGCAGCAGCTTCCACGTCAGGGTCTTTCAAAACCGGAGATCACATTGTGTACCCTGCGCACGGCGTCGGCCGGGTGACGGGCATCGAAAAGCAAACCATTGCGGGTCTCGAGCTGGAAGTTTTCGTGATCTCGTTTGAGCAGGACAAAATGACATTGCGCGTCCCGACCGCAAAGGCGAAGTCGTGCGGCATGCGTCCGTTGGCGTCCGGCAAGGTTGTCGACGACGCCATGAAGACGTTGCAGGGGCGCGCGCGCGTGAAGCGCACCATGTGGAGCCGCCGCGCGCAGGAATATGAGGCGAAGATCAATTCCGGCGATCTTGTGTCGATTGCGGAGGTCGTGCGTGATTTGCATCGCAACTCCGATCAGCCAGAGCAGTCCTATTCCGAGCGGCAATTGTACGAATCAGCTCTTGATCGGATGGCCCGCGAACTCGCGGCGGTTGAGAACATTGACCGAGAAGCGGCGATGAGCCGTCTGTCCGCATCGCTGGGCAAGAAGGCGGCCTGAAGCAGGGCGCAGCCAAGATGAGAAAACGGGGTCGCCCCAGGCATGGGGCGGCCCTTTTTCTTTGACGCTTGCCGGTGCGCGCGATCGCAGGCCTTTTCAGGGGTTTTTGCGTCATCGCGCCGCAGTATGTCGGTGTTTGCGGTGGTTGGCGGGGGCGGCGGCGGGGCGGGTTGAGCGCGACGGTCTGCGCTTTTGGCGGAAAAGGCGATCACGATTTCGTAAAATGCCTTGCCGGACTGATCCAATCCCTTTCGCACCCGTAAACCGCGTGTCCACAGAGAGGAGACGGCCATGCCTGTTGTTGAAACGGCGGAACTCCAAAGAGGCGCCCGGCGCTTTGTGAAGGACGCCATGAAGGCGCCGCTTCTCGAACAGGCCCACGAGCTGGATCTCGCCCGGCGGTGGCGCGATGGTCACGATGAAAAGGCCCTGCATGAACTCACCACCGCTTATATGCGCCTGGTGATCGCGATGGCGGCCCGCTTTCGCAATTATGGCCTGCCGATGAGCGAGTTGGTGCAGGAAGGCAATGTCGGCCTGATGCAGGCCGCCGCCCGGTTTGAGCCGGAGCGCGAGGTGCGCTTCTCCACCTATGCCGCCTGGTGGATCCGCTCCTCGATCCAGGACTATATCCTGCGCAACTGGTCGATTGTGCGCACCGGCACCACCGCGGCGCAAAAATCCCTGTTCTTCAATCTGCGCCGCTTGCGTGCGCTGATCAACGATACCGGCGAAGCGACGCTGACGCCGGAAAACCGGCTCGCGATCGCCACCAAACTCGGCGTCGCGGAAGGGGAGGTGGATGCGATGGCGGCGCGGCTGTCGGCGTCTGATCGTTCCTTGAATGCGCCGATGGCTGAGGCTGGCGAGGCGGAATGGCAGGACATGCTCGCCGACGATCGCGCCACGCCGGATGATGAGGTGATGGAGGCGCGGGACGGCGCCAAACGCACCGCCTGGATCCAGGAAGCGCTGAAGGCGCTGTCGGAACGGGAATTGACGATTATCCGCGAACGCCGCCTGCAGGAAGAAAGCGTCACGCTGGAAAGCCTTGGCAAGCGGCTGGGCATCTCCAAGGAGCGCGTGCGCCAGATCGAGCATCATGCGCTGAAGAAACTGCGCAGCGCCCTGATCAAGACGGTGGGCGATCCGGTGGCGGTGGGCCTGATTGAAGCCTGATCGGGGTCTTTGTGGGCGTCGGCGCGGTGTAGCGCTTGACAGCGCAGGTCCGCCCGCTTGCCCTGCACAGAAGCATGAACCGCAAGCCCGCCGGCGCGGTTTTCGGCTGATTGGGCGCCGGATGGTCTTGCTGCGCCACAGTCTCGGCAGCGCCACAGTCTCGGCAGCGCCACAGTCGCGGATGCGGTTCACACGTGAAATCACGAAATCGACGGTCCGCGATGCCCCTTTGACACATTGATGGGTTTTCAGACGCTTTCGTGCGGTCGGTGAGCGGTTGTCACGCGCCATGTGAAATTGCCCCCTCCGCGTCACAAGGAATTGCCCCCTCCCTGACGCTGGAGGGGTGCAGCCGTGACTGAAAAGCAAATCACCGAAGCAAGCCGGGAGACCAACGATCCTTGGGGGCAAGCGATGAAGACGCTGGACGACGTGGAGGCGAGGCTGCGGCTGAAGGCGTGCGGCTGGGGCGTCAAGCGCATCGCGCGCGCGCGGCTGCAGCCACCACACCGCGAAGCACTCTATCGCGGCAGGCGCGGCGACGCCTTTCACGGCGCCGCACCGGGCCAAGAAGCTCGACGGCCTCGACGATTGGTTGCGCGAGCCGTTTGGGCGCCATGCCGGCAATGGCGATGTCGTGCGCCAGGAATTGGCCGCCGAGACGGGCGTGATCGTCAGCCAGCGGACGATGCAGCGCGCGGTCGCGCCGCATCGCCAGGCTTTGCG
>JBIKVO010000058.1:0-11701 GCA_044356795.1 Caulobacterales bacterium | reverse complement strand
CTCCCTGCAAGATGGCGCAATTGCACCGTGGGCGAAGGGCCCCTCGCCCCTCTACACACAGACGCTGATGGCGATCACCCGGCATTTCAAAGGCTCCATGACGAAGCCTTGGCGCACCTTGGCGCCGGACCTGCAAAAAGCGATCCTCCACGGCAGCAAGGATCAGATCCAATTCGTCTATGACGATGGCCTGCGGCGCTATGAAACCAAGAAGGCGTTCGAGGGTGTGATTCCCAATCTCGATCGGCGCTGGAAGGAAACCGACAGCGCCTGGATGCGGGAGGAATTGTCGCGTTACCAGTCCGCCGCCCCGTGCCCGACTTGCCATGGCAAGCGGCTGCGGCCGGAGGCGCTGTCGGTGCGCGTCGGTGGGCGCGACATATCCGAAGCGGCGGCAATGTCGATCCGCGATGCGCGGCCCTGGTTTGAGACGCTCGATAAAAAGCTCGGCCGCAAGCAAAAGGAAATCGCCGCGCGCATCCTTAAAGAGATTAATGATCGCCTGCGGTTTCTGGTCGATGTGGGGCTTGAATATCTCACGCTGTCGCGCGCGTCGGGCACCTTGTCGGGCGGGGAAAGCCAGCGCATTCGCCTTGCATCGCAAATCGGTTCGGGCCTTACGGGCGTGTTGTATGTGCTCGATGAACCATCGATCGGGTTGCATCAGCGCGACAATACGCGTCTTCTGGAAACGCTGAAGCGACTGCGGGATCTTGGCAACACGGTCCTGGTGGTGGAGCACGACGAGGAAGCGATCCTCACTGCCGATCATGTGATTGATATGGGTCCGGCTGCGGGGGTGCATGGCGGCACGGTGATCGCGCAGGGCGCGCCGCATGATATTCTTGAATCGAAAGACAGCGTCACCGGCGCCTATCTTACCGGCGCACGCGAGATCGCGATCCCTGAAAAGCGCCGCTGGAGCACCAAAACCAAAACGCTGAAATTGTCCGGCGCGCGGGGAAATAATCTCAAGGACGTGGCGTGCGAAATTCCGATCGGCACATTAACCTGTGTTACGGGGGTGTCTGGCGGCGGTAAATCCACGCTGATTATTGAAACGCTGTACAAGTCCGCCGCGCGCCGCCTGAATGGCGCCGCTGATGCGCCAGCGCCCCATACCAGCCTTGAGGGGCTGGAGCATTTCGACAAAGTGATCGACATCGATCAATCGCCGATCGGGCGCACGCCGCGCTCCAATCCCGCGACCTATACCGGCGCCTTCACGCCGATCCGCGATTGGTTTGCGGGTCTGCCGGAGTCGAAGGCGCGCGGCTATGGGCCGGGGCGTTTTTCCTTCAATGTGAAGGGCGGACGGTGCGAGGCCTGCCAGGGCGACGGCGTGATCAAGATCGAGATGCACTTTTTGCCGGATGTCTATGTCACGTGCGATGCCTGCCGCGGCAAACGCTATAACCGCGAAACGCTGGATGTGACGTTCAAGGGCGCTTCGATTGCCGATGTGCTGGACATGACGGTGGAAGAAGGCGCCAAGCTCTTCAACGCCGTGCCCAGTATCCGCGACAAACTGGAAACCCTGTCCCGCGTCGGGCTCGATTATATCAAGATCGGCCAACAGGCCACGACCCTATCGGGCGGTGAAGCGCAGCGGGTCAAACTGTCAAAGGAATTATCGCGGCGTTCCACTGGGCGCACCTTGTATATTCTCGATGAACCAACCACGGGTTTGCATTTTGAAGATACGCGCCGCCTGCTCGATGTGCTGCACGAATTGGCCGACAACGGAAACACCGTGGTGGTGATCGAGCATAATCTCGATGTCGTCAAAACCGCCGACTGGGTGATTGATCTGGGGCCTGAGGGCGGCGATGGCGGCGGCGAGATCGTCGCGGCTGGCACGCCTGAAGATGTCGCGCAGGTCCAGTCAAGCTGGACGGGGCGCTATCTGGCGGAGACGCTGACCCGCCATCACGCGCGGCGCGCCGCCCAAGGCAAGCCGCCGGCAAAAACGGCCCCTGCTCCAAAAACGACGGCTCCAAAAACGACGGCCCCAAAAACGACGGCCCCAAAAAGCACGGCCCCAAAAAGCACGGACCCAAAAAGCATGGCGCCCCAAGCTGCGGGGCCAAAGCCGTCAGGCATAAAACCCGCTCCCGCTGGTGCGCGACGCAAAAAGCAGGCGTCGGGATAAGGAACGCGCGCACCCTGTTGGGGGACATGGGCGCCCCGCTCCCCCGGCCAAGAGCGAAGGCATGCTGAGTTTGGTTGGCGCGCGCGCGAACCCGACCCTCAGCGCGGCTTCAACCCACGGTACAGATACGCCCCCGCGCCCGCCATCAGCGGCATGACAATCAATGTCTGCACAAAGATCAGCACCAAATTACCGGCAAACAAAAGCGGGGCGGCGGCCTCCATGGCGGTGCGGGCTTCGGCTTCGCTCAAGCCGGTGATCGGCGGCGTCGCCGAAACCATCAGATAGGCCAGCAATAGCGCGGGTGCGGCAAGGGCTGTGTAAATGATCGCGATATAGAGTCCGTCGCCCTTGGTGTAACCCCAGGCTGCAAACGCCATCGCCCGGTTTTCAGCGATCGTCGCCGGCCCGCTTAAGGCAAGGCGGGCAAACAGCCACGCAACACCCGCCAGCATCGCAAGCCCCCCGGCCCACACCATCCAACCGCCCGGCCCCCGCATCCCCCGCTCCATCAGGCCATTCATCAATACCGGATCATCCACCGCCGCCTGGGTCTGCGCCTCTGAAATTCCCGCCGACGACATCGCCCCCACCAGCAAGGACGCCAACACCATGGCCGCCACAAATGTGAAGATCAGCACCAGGAACCAGACCGAGCCAAACACGCGCGTCAGCCGCGCCCAATCCTCCCCGAGCGCGGCCTGAGATCCCGTCTTGCCCAAAGCACGCCGCAGCAGCAGCGCCCAATAGCCGATCGACGCCACCGCCATCGCACTGATCAGCAACAGCCCCAATACCGGGCCAACCCCGCCGGCCCCCTGCACCTCGATCTGCGCCAAAAGGAACACCGATCCCAGCGCCGCAACCGGGAACAATAGCTGCACCCCAGCCGGCGGCGGGGCGCCGCCAAAGCTTGGCAAAGCCAGGCTGGCGATCGCATGCAACACGCCCAGTCCAATGCCGAACGGAGCGATCCAACCGATATGATCGCGAAGAAATCCGACCGCGGCCCGAAGTGTGGCCATAATCGGTACATGCTGCGGCGTCGCCATCGACCATCCAACCCTTCAATTGCCCGTCTTGCCGATGCCACACTTGCAGCGCCGCGTCATCACGGTGATTGTTGGCGTGCTGCACCCTTGCAACCAAAACACTGTGATGGCCAAAAGCCCCTTATGGATCGATCGCTGCCCATGTCCCCCTCGCCCGTTCACATCGTCGGCGCCGGCCTTGCCGGCTCGGAAGCAGCCTGGCAACTGGCTCAGGCCGGGGTGCGCGTCGTGGTGCACGAAATGCGCCCGCTGCAGCTGACGCAGGCCCACAGCACCGGCGCCTGTGCGGAGTTGGTGTGCTCCAATTCATTCCGCTCCGATGATTGGGAAAACAATGCGGTCGGGCTCTTGCATGCCGAGATGCGGCGGCTTGGTTCGCTGATCATGGCCTGCGCGGACGCCCATCAGGTGCCAGCCGGCGCCGCCCTGGCGGTGGATCGCGACGGCTTCAGTGCGGCGGTGACAAAGGCCCTGCGCAGCCACCCGCTGGTGCAGTTTGAAACCGGGGAAGTGGCGGGCCTGCCGCCGGCCGACTGGGGCCACACCATCATCGCCACCGGGCCGCTGACTGCGCCGGCCCTGGCCGACGCGATCCGAGCGGAGACGGGGCTTGATGCGCTCGCCTTTTTCGATGCCATCGCGCCGATCGTGTATCACGACACGATCGATTTCGACATTGCGTGGCGCCAGTCGCGCTACGACAAGCCCGGCCCCGGCGGGGAAACGGCCGCCTATATCAACTGCCCGATGGACAAGGCGCAGTATTACGCCTTCATCGATGCCCTGCTGGCAGCGCCGAAAACCGCCTTCAAAGAATGGGAGCAGAACACCCCCTATTTCGAGGGCTGCCTGCCAATCGAGGTGATGGCGGAGCGTGGCCGGGATACGTTGCGCTTTGGGCCGATGAAGCCGGTGGGGTTGACGGATCCGCGCACGGGCAAGGGCGCCTATGCGGTGGTGCAGCTCCGCCAAGACAACGCCTTGGGCACGCTGTTCAATATGGTCGGGTTTCAGACAAAGTTGAAACACGCAGCCCAAACGGATGTGTTCCGCACCATTCCAGGCCTTGAGAAGGCCGTGTTTGCGCGCCTCGGCGGCATCCATCGCAACACCTTCTTGAACAGCCCGCAGCTCTTGGATGGCGCGCTGCGCTTGAGGGCGCGGCCGCATCTGCGTTTTGCGGGGCAGATCACCGGCTGTGAGGGCTATGTCGAAAGCGCCGCGATTGGGCTGATGGCGGCGCGCTTTGCGGCGGCCGAGGCGCTTGGCAGAGCGCTGCATCCGCCGCCAGCGACCACCGCGCTGGGCGCCCTTTTGACCCACGTCACCGGCGGGCATCTGGCGGCCGGACCCGGCTCGTTCCAGCCGATGAACATCAATTTTGGCCTGTTTCCGCCCCTGGACGACGCGCCAAGCCATCGCGACGATGGCAAACGCCTCAAAGCGGTGGAGCGGGGCAAGGCGCGCAAAAATGGCATGTCCCGCCGAGCGCTGGCGGATTTGGATGCGTGGATCGGGCAAACCGCCCGGGACGCGATGCACGCGGCGCAATAGCTAAAGCGGTCCGCGCATCGCCTTCCACACCAGACAAATCTGACGTCGAAACAGGGGGATGGTGGGCGGTTCGCTGTCCGGCGCGGTTTCGAGAATGCGAAGGTACAACGGCGTCAACGCAATATAGCCATAGCCAGGATAGAGCGTGGCCGGCAGGCTGGCGGACAGGCGTTGCGCCTCCCGGTAGCCGCCCACCGCCCGGTCCATCAGACTGCGCAGCACGGCCTGGGGTTTATGGCCCTGGATGCTGGCGCGGAACTCTTCGGCGTCCAGGGCGACATGATCGGCAAGACTGGCGGGGAAAAAGCTGCGCCCCTGCTCACGCCAGAACGCCTGTGCGCGCAATAGCCCCGTATAACCCCAGGCGCGGCCGGCGGCACGGGTGAAGGCCAGGACCTGGGGCGTCGGGCGCAGGCCTGGATCAATCGCCTGAAACGCCAACCGGATGACGCCGCCGGCGGTGGCGTCAACATAGGCGTCGAGCGCGGCCCAGTTCTCGAAGGGCGACGGCCCAAGTTCAGCGATCCGCGCCTCCACCAGATCAATCATGGTGTTGCGGTCAAAACCAACCGCGTGGTGCACGGCCGCCAATGCCTGCACACTCGGCGGTTGGGCGGCGTCGCGCCCATCCAGCATCGCTTCCAGCGCCCCGCGCCACCATGCCAACCGCATCTGCGCCAGCAGCGGTTCGCGTACGCCGTCGGCCGCCCGCGCCACCTCATTGATCACCAGATACAGCGCGTCGAGCCGCGCCCGCACGGCTTTCGGCGCAAAGCGCCCGGCAAGCCAGCGATCCTCATCCAGCACCCTCACGGCCTGACGTCTCGCGTTCGAATCAAGCCCGCCGCCGAATCGCGCGGCCCCATCGCCCGCGGCGGCCTCAATCATGGGCATCGCCCGCACGGAACCATCATTGGCCGCCTCCCCGCCAACCGACCCGCCAAGGCGCGCGTCACGCCCAGCGGCGGCCGAAGCGGCGTCCTCCGCAGGAGAGGGGTTCGACTTCACCCGAACGTCTGCGCACCCGTCATCGCGACGAGCATGGGCGCCGACAGGAAGGTGTTTGTGCGTGAAAACAACATGGCCGTTCTGGCGTGCTTGGCCCGCTGCTCTTTCGACAGATCGGGGAACCGATCCTCGATATTGAGGGCGCGCTGCTGGTTTGGCCAAATCACAAACCAAACATTGATGAACATGATGGTGGCCAGCCACATCCCGATGCCGATGAAGATGTGCTTGGGCGCTTGAAAGCCCTCGCTGGCGCCTAAGGTGTAGGCCGGGATCAGATAGTTGTAGATGATCGCCAGGGCCACGCCCGTCACCAGCGTGAACACCGCACCCCAGCGGAACCAGAACAAAGCCGCCGGCGCGATCACCTTGGAGATCGCCGGCCCGCGATGCTCCTCCGGGATTTTCGGCACATTCGGAATTTGGGTGAAGTTGAAATAATATAGATGCCCGATCCACATGATGCCCGCCGCGACATGCGTCCAGCGGAAGAACACCTCCCAAAAGCGCGTGTCGGTTAGCGACACGCTGTAGCCATGGATCGCCACGACCACCAGAAACACCAGGCCGAGGATGCATGTTCCCCACCCGACATAGCGGATATTGCTCAAGAAATCTGCGATCTGCTTGCCCATTCCCAAACCCCAAAATTACGCGATCAATCCATGCAGCGCCTGCCATGCGCGGACGCGTCACCGATCACGGCATCGCATTGGCTTCCACATCGTCGGCAGTTTGCACCTTCGGCGTCTTGTTGGCGAACCACAACACCGCCGGAGCAGCGACATAGATCGACGAATAGGTGCCGACAATGATGCCGAAGACCATCGCGAACGCGAACGTGAACATGGCTGGGCCGCCCAAAATGCACAGCCCCAACAAGGCCAGCACCCCGGTGCCGCCGGTGATGATCGTGCGCGAGAGCGTTTCATTGACCGACAGATCAACCAGCTCCGCCCATGGCATCTTTTTGTACTTACGGCGATTCTCCCGCATGCGGTCGAACACCACCACCGTATCATTCATCGAATAGCCGATGATCGTCAGCAAGGCGGCAATCGAGGTCAGCGAAAATTCCATCTGCAGCACGCTCAGCAGGCCCATCGTCAAGATGACGTCATGGAACAGCGCCAGCACCGCGCCAATGCCGTAATTAAGCTCAAACCGGAACCAGATATAAACCAGCATCAACAGGATCGCGAGGCCAAGCGCGAAGACGCCAGCCTCGAACAATTCGCCCGACACTTTGGCGCCGACGGCCTCGGTCTGGCCGTAGGTGATATTGGGCACCATGGCGCTGAGACGCTCCTTCACAGTGCCGACATAGGTGGTCGGATTGACGTCGTCCGGCGTTTCAAACCGCAGCAGCGCCTGATTGATCTCGCCATAGGTCTGGACCTGCACATCGCCGTCAATGAAGGCGCTGGCGGCGGCGCGGATTTCGGCCAGGGGGGCGGCTTCGGGGAAGATCAACACCATGGAGGTGCCGCCCTTGAAGTCGACGCCGCAATTAAAGCCGGAACAGGCAAACGCCATCACCTTGTCTTCGATGCCGGGCCCCGCATTGGCCCAGATGTCGGCCGGGTTCTGCCGCAACCCGCCGCTGAACATCGCGACGAAAGACAAGATCACCAGGACGAGCGAAATAATGCCCATCCCCTTGGAATAAGAGACAAATCGAAAATCGGTTTTCTTCGGCAACAGCCGGATCAATGGCCACCAGTTCGACATGGTTGTGCTTCCTAGATCGGCAGCGTCTTGGGCCGCGTGGTGCGGAACCAGAAGGCGATGAGAATTTGCGTCACCAGCACCGCGGTGAACACCGAGGTGATGGTGCCGATGGTCAAGGTCCAGGCAAAGCCGCGCACCGGCCCGACCCCGAACATGAACAAGATCACCGCCGCGAGAATGGTCGTCAGGTTGGCGTCGATGATCGTCACCATCGCACGGCCGAAGCCGGCGTCGATCGCCAGCGCCGGACCGCGACCGGCCCGCACCTCATCGCGCATGCGTTCATAGATCAGCACATTGGCGTCAACCGCGATGGCGATCGTCAAGATGATGCCGGCGATACCGGGCAATGTCAGCGTCGCGCCAATCAGCGTCATGCCCGCAAGGATCATCGTGAAGTTCACCACCAGCGCCAGGCATGCGAACAACCCAAACAATCCATAAGCCAGCAGCATGAACGCCAGGATCATGATCGCCGCCACGACGCCCGCGATCGCGCCCGCATTGATCGCGTCCTGCCCCAACTCGGCCCCGACGGTGCGTTGTTCTTCAAAGATCAGCGGCGCCGGCAGCGCGCCCGCATTCAACAGGATGGCCAATTCATTGGCCTCCGGCGAGGTGAAGCCGCCCGTAATCTGCCCCGATCCGCCCAGGATCGCGCCCCGGATCACCGGCGCAGTGATCACCTTGCCGTCCAGCGCGATGGCGAAGCGCTTGCCAATGAAGCGCGTGGTGATGTCCTGGAACACGCGCTGCCCGCGCGGCTTCAGGGTGAAGTCCACCGAGGGCGAGCCGTCCTGGTCGTAGCCCGGCCGCGCACGCGCCAGATCCTCACCGGTCAGGCGCACCTGACGCTCAACTACCACCGGCGCGCCGCCCGGTTTGAACGGCTCCAGCAACATGGCGTTGGGCGGGATCGCGTTTTGCTGAATGTCTTCCGCCGTCACCGTGTCGTCGACCATGTGGAAGGTCATGGCCGCGGTTTGCCCGATGCGGCGCTTGAGTGCTTCAGCATCCTGTTCGCCTGGGGCCTGGACGACGAGGCGATCGGCGCCCTGGCGGGTGATCGACACTTCCGCAGTGCCCGTCGGATCAATCCGCTGGCGCAGCACCTCGATCGATTGGCTGACCGAATCCCGCAGCATCTGACTGATGCCGGCCTCGGTAAAGCGCGCCTCAATCAGGCCCTCCGCGCCCGGCGTGAATGTCAGGTTGGGCTGGCCCGATCCCATCAGGCCGCCGCCGCTATTTTCCACCACCCGCTCATTCAGTTGGCGGATGGCGCGGTCCATCTCGGCAGGATCGGTGAGGCGCACGCGCGCGGCCCCATCCTGCACGCTGGGGCTGGACACGCGAATGCGCGGTTCGGCGTCCCGCAGCGCCTGCGACATCGCCTGCGCGGTTGTCGCCAGACGCTGGCGCTGCAGCGTGGCGCTATCAACGCTCAACATTAGATGCGAGCCGCCGCGCAGATCGAGGCCGAGATTGATCGTCTTTTGGTACGGCAACAGCGCCCGCATGTCGGCAGGCGCAATGTTGGGCAGCGCGATGACCACCGAAGCGATCGTCGCGATGATCACCAGGATCAGGCGCCAGGGCGCAACATTCAGCATAAGCAGGGTTTTTCTTAGGCTTTGGAATCGTTCGCCGGCGCTGGTTCAGCTTTGGTGCGAACGCCGCCAATATCGCGCCGCAACACGCGAACTTCCACGTTTTGATTCAGTTCCAACCGCACTTCATCATCGGTGAGCGATTTGATTTTGCCGATCAGCCCCCCGGACGTGAACACCGTGTCGCCGCGCTTGAGATTCGTCAGCATCTCCTGATGCTGCTTGGCGCGCTTGGCGCTGGGGCGGATGATCAGGAACCAGAACACCACGATCATCAGCACCAGCGGCAGCAGCGAGCCCACCAGCTGCATCATCGGGTCCGGAGCGGTGGGTGGTGCGCCCGGGGGCCCCGAAACGGCGCCGCCAGCGGCAAGCGGCGCAACCCCTGCACCCGCAGGCGCCGGTGGAGCCGCGCCAGCCGGGCTCCCTTGTTGAGCCAAGACCAGGGACAGAAACGCGGCCGCCATCGACATGGAGTGTCTTTCGTTTTCACAAGTGAGTGACAATGGGTGACTTTAGGGGTCACTTTGCGGGTGACGTGTCACTTTGCGGGTGACGTGAACACTGACTGGCCCGTGTCGCGGAGGTCTTCTCCGCGTCTTGGCCGAAATACATATCGCTGCCCAGGACGCCAGCATGAGCTGGCCCTGCGCGGCGCGGCGGGACTATAGGGACAAACCGCGCCATTGCAATCGCGACTGGCGGCCGTTTGCACAGGCGGCCGTTTGCACAGGCGGCCGTTTGCACAGGCGGCCGTTTGCACAGGCGGCCGTTTGGATGACATCGCGAGCTGCGCGACCAGCTATCGCCGCGCGGATATCGGAGCGCTTCGGCGCTGCTATCAACTTGGCCCAAGGTTTTTGCGCATGTCCATGGTTTCGCCTCCGCTCGTTTCCACCGAAATCGCCTTGAACCGGATCGCGCAGGCGCTGGAGCGCATCGCCCCGCCGCCGCCCGAAGCGCCAGACTGGCGCGCGAGCTGGGCCTTTACGGCGACGCCCGCAGGGCTGGCGCCAGTGCGCGCGCCGGCCGTGCTGCCCAGTGATTTGCTGGTCGGCGTTGACGCCCAAGCGCAGGCGCTGCGGGCCAATACGGCGGCGTTCGCCGCCGGCCGCCCGGCCAACAATGCCCTTCTGTGGGGCGCCCGTGGGGCTGGCAAAAGCGCCCTGGTCAAAGCGATTTGCCGCGATGTGGCCGCCGCCGCCCCGGCGCTGAAGCTGGTGCAGGCGGCCCCTGCCGCCCTCACCGGTGCGGCCGATCTGCTGGCGCTGGCGCAGGCGTCCGGTCATCGCGTGATTGTGATGATCGACGACATGAGCCTTGACGCCGATGGCCCCTTGGTGCGCGCCCTGAAACCAGCTTTGGACGGCGATATTGCCGGTCTTGGCGCTGGCGTCATCGTGTATGCAACGTCCAATCGCCGACATTTGCTGACGCGCGATCCGCAGGAAAACACCGTCCAAGACCTGTTCTGGCGCGACACCGCAGAAGATCGCCTCGCCCTGTCGGACCGGTTCGGCCTGTCGCTGGGTTTCCACCCCTGGGACCAGGACATCTATCTGCGGGCGATCCGTGGCTATGCGCAATGGGCGGGCCTTTCGGCAGCGGGGCTGGAGGCGGACGCCGTGCGCTGGGCCTTGACGCGCGGCTCACGCTCCGGGCGCACAGCCTGGCAGTTTATTGTCGCCCGGGCGGCGCAGGCGGGCGTGGCTTTGCCAAGCGCACCGCAGCCAGCCTGAAAGCGCGATCAACGCGGCGGCAGATACTGGATCGGATCGCGTGCGTCGCGACCGCGGCGAACCTGAAAATGCAAACCCGCCTGCGCTGCTGCGCGCCCAGGCCCAAGCGTGCCGAGCGCTTGGCCCTGCGTGACAGCATCGCCCTCGCGCACCAGCAGCCGACCCGCCTGCGCATAGGCCGTCACCCAGCCATCGCGATGCTGCAGCAGCACCAGCCCGCCATAGCCTGGCAGATCGTCGCCGGCATACACCACCCGGCCCGCCGCCGCCGCCCGGAACGGCGTGCCCGCAGGCGCGGTGATATCCAGCCCATCGCGCCGCCGGCCGTTGCCGATCGCACCAAACCGGCCCACCACCGCGCCCTCCAACGGCCAGATAAACCGGCCGGCCGCCGCTGGGCCGTGACCGGCGACATCCGGCGGTGTTTCAGGCGCACGCGGCCGGGCCCCTGCCGGCAGCACCAGCGTGTCCCCCGGCGCCACCGGATACGGCGCCCGCAAATCATTGAGCAGCGCCAGCGATCGCGCATCGACATGATAAGTGCGCGCCACAGCCAACAGGGTCTCACCAGACCGCACGCGGTGCATCAGCGGGCGCGGGATGGTCAGCTCCTGGCCGGGGGTGAGCGCGAAAGGCGCGCGCAAATTATTGGCCTGAATCAGGGCCCGCACCGGCGCCTGATAGCGGGCGCTGACGGTGGCCACGGTATCGCCGGCCTGGACGCGGTGGGTCGCCGGCGGCGAGCGCGGCGAGAACGGGCGCGCCTCCTCGGGGCGGATGGCGAAATCGGCCAAAGACGGCCCGGGATTCATCGCCCACTCGGCGGGCTGTTCGGCGACGTCGGGATTAGGGGCG
>JBIKVO010000057.1:0-11763 GCA_044356795.1 Caulobacterales bacterium | reverse complement strand
CCCATGCCAGCCGCCGCACCAAAAGCCCCCACGCCAAATGTGAGCCCATGATGCGCGCCGCCCGACCCCTCAAAGGGACGCCAAGATGCGTCCATACGTTGCCTCTCCCCGCGATGCGCCGCTTGCTGCAGCGCCGTTGTTTTTGGCTGGCGTTCTGCTTCAGCAGCCCCCGCCGCCCGCGCCGCCGCCCTTGATGGAGCGCTCAAGCCCGTCCTGAACACGCGCCAAGACTTGCGCCCGCCCGCCGGATGGACTTGATTGCGCCCTATATCTAGCGACAAAGTGAAATATGAGTCAACGTTCAGTTGCCCTAACGGCGCCGCTCCGGGCCCCGAAGACCGAGCGGGGCAAACGCACCCTGCGCAAGCTCTTGGATGCGGCGGCGGCAGAGTTTGGCTCAGCCGGGTATCACGAGGCCTCCATCGCCGGAGTGACCAGCCGGGCCGGCGTCGCGCTTGGCACCTTTTATGTCTATTTCGACAGCAAGGAGGCGGTGTTCCGCGCTCTGGTGGATGACATGGGCCGGCTCACCCGCGCCTTCATCGCCGGCCGTGTGATCGACGCCAACGACCGCCTCACCGCCGAACGTGAAGGCATCGCCGCCTTTATCGAGTTCGCCCGCACCCACAAGGATTTGTACCGTATCGTAATGGAAGCACAGTTTGTCGCACCGGACGCGTACCGCGCCTATTACGACAACTTCGCCGAAGCCTATCGCCGCAATCTGCGGGATGCTGCCGGGCGCGGGGAAATTCGTCCAGGTGCGGATGAAGAGCGCGCGTGGGCGCTGATCGGCATGAGCGTGTTTCTTGGCCTGCGCTACGGGATCTGGAGCGACGAAAAGGACGCCAACCGGATCGCCGCCGCTGCTGCGGATTTGATCGCCCACGGATTAAGCCTGAAACCCGACACGCCATCATGACCGCCCATCTGCCGGATTTGTTGGCCAAGCGCACCGCCCTTGGCCCCGATCGCATCGCGTTTGAAGATGCGCGCAGCGGCGCCATGATGACCTACGCCACGCTGAATGCCCGCGCCGATCGCGCCGCCAGCCTGCTGGCGAAACTGGGGATCGGCGCCGGCGACTGCTTTGCCGTTTTGTGCCGCAATCGCGCGCATTTCTTCGAACTGATGTTTGCCGCCGCCCGCGCGCGCGCGATCCTCACACCGCTGAATTTTCGGAGTCCTCCGGGTGAAATCGCCCCCTTATTGCAGGATTGCGCCGCCAAACTGGTGATATACGGCGCTGAAGATGCAGCGCTGACCAAAGCGATTCCGGGCGGGCACGGGCTGCTGGATTTGGATGATCCGGGTCCGAATGGATATGAGGCGCGCCTCGCCGCTAGCGCACCCGTCGCCGACCGCCCGGCATGGCCCACCGATGCGCCCTGGTGCCTGATCTACACCTCCGGCACCACCGGCGCACCCAAGGGCGTTATCCAGACCTTCGGCATGTCGTTTGCGAATTATGTCAACACCCGATCGGCGTTTGATATTCGCGCCGATGATGTGACGCTGAATTTTCTGCCGCTGTGTCACACCGCGGGAATCAATCTCAATACGATCCCCACGCTTTATGCCGGCGGCCGCATCGTGACGATCGACGGATTTGATGCGACTGTGATGCTAAAATTGGTTGCTGAAGGGCGCTTGTCCACGCTGTTTGCGGTGCCGGCGGTGTACCAGCAGATCGCATTGCATGATCGCTTTGCGCACACAGATTTTTCGCGCGTGCGCGCTTGGGGCTGCGGCGGTGCGCCCTTGCCGGATGCACTGGTCGAAACCTACCGCAGCGTTGGCGTAAAAGTGCGCAATGGCATGGGCATGACCGAAACCGGCCCCACCGTTTTTCTGGTGGATGAAGACAAAGCCTGGACGAAGATTGGCGCAGTGGGCGTGCCGCAAATTCTCGCGGAAGCCCGCATCGTGCGTCCCGATGGCCGTGACGTGGGGATCGATGAACCGGGCGAATTATGGTTTGCGGGGCCAAATGTGACGCCCGGCTATTGGAACCAGCCAGCGGCCACAGCAGCGGCCTTCGCGCTCGGCGGCTGGTTGAAAAGCGGCGATCTCGCGCGACGCGACGCCGATGGCTACACCTATATCGTTGGCCGCTCGAAAGAGATGTACATTTCCGGGGGCGCCAATGTGTATCCGGCCGAAGTGGAAAACGCTTTGGCCCAACATCCCGTCATTCTGGAGGCCGCCGTGATCGGCGTGCCAGACGAGCGCTGGGGAGAAACCGGGAAGGCCTATCTTCTGCTGCGCCCCGGCGCGCCGTCACCGTCGACAGAGGAACTCACCAGCTTTTTGGCGGCGCGTTTAGCAAAATACAAAATTCCCGCCGCGTTCACTGTGAAGCAGGACTTTCCGCGCACTGCCGCAGGTAAAGTGCAAAAACATAAACTGAGTGAGACGCCGTGATGCTGCAGCAGGTGCGCACGCTGACGCAGGCCGATCTTGACGCGTTTGCGTCTTTGTCGGGCGACGCAAATCCGATCCATATCGATCCCGCCTTCGCCGCCCGCAGCACCTTTGGACGCACTGTCGCGCATGGCGCGATGTTGACTGCGATTCTGCGGGCTCTGGCGGCGCCGATGATCACCGATCGCGCCGTCATACAACTGGCCGCAATGTTTCCCGCGCCAACCTTCGCTGATGAACCAATCCAATTCACTGCCGAGGCGTTATCGACCAGCCAAATCCTGTTGCGCAGTGTGCGCTTGTCCGACAGCGCCGAAACCTGCCGCATTGTCGTGGATCTCACATGACGCCGGCGCCGATTGAACCGGGCGAAACAGCCGCCCTCACCCGCACCATCACCGCCGCCGACTGCAACGCCCTGATCGACCTTGCGGGCGCTGGCGCTGCATCCACGGCGGCCGAAATGATCGTGCTGTCGATGTGGTCAACGCTATTGGGCATGACGCTGCCGGGACCGGGCACGAATTATCTGAAGCAGAATACGCGCTTTCTGGCGCCGGTTCCGCTCAATTGCGTGTTGACGGCGCGGGTTACAGTGAGCCGCGTCCGGTTGGACAAAGGATTGATTGATCTTGAAACAATTTGCACAAGCCCAGACGGCGCCATCATCGCCTCTGGCCGCGCGCTGGTGCAGGCGCGCGACACGGGCCGCATTCCTGTGCCCTAATGGGTTATGATCTGGCCAAAGTCGACAATAAAATATCCTCCGTCAAAAGCTCTGGCAAAACATCTGGCGCACCAGCCCGATTGGCCGGAAAATACAAGTAGAGCGGCACCCCATTGCGGCCATAGCGCGCCAGCTCCGCGGCAATTGCTGCATCACGGCGAGTCCAATCAGCCTTCACATACACCACGCCTTTTTCAGCAAACGCCGCCTGCACCGCGGGGCGATCCAGCGCATTCCACTCATTCGCCTTGCAACTCACGCACCACGCGGCGGTGAAATTGACAAAGACCGGCTTACCATCCGCACGCAGCGCTTCCACGGCGGTCGCGCTCCAGGGTTGGACGGCAACCGAATCGGGGCGCGGCGTCAACAACCAAAAACCAACCGCCAAAGCCGCCGCCGCAAGACCAGCGCCAATGCTGCGCGACCAAGAACCGCGCAGGGTTCGCCATGTCCATACCAAGAGACTCACCGCCAATATGGCTAGCAACGCCCCAAGCGCCCCATTCGCGCCCGCGCCCGACGCCAACACCCACACAAGCCATGCCGCCGTGGCGAACATGGGAAAAGCCATCGCCTGCTTGAAGGCGTCCATCCAGGGGCCCGGTTTTGGCAGGCGCTGCAACATCCCCGGCGCAAACGCCAAAGCGGTAAATGGCAGCGCAAATCCCGCACCCAGCGCGGCAAATGTCGCCAGTGACTCCACCGGCGTCGCCACCGCGGCAAACCCGACAGCGCCGCCCATAAAGGGAATGGTGCATGGCGAGGCCGCCACCACCGACAAGGCGCCGGTGAAAAAAGCACCCAGATCGCCGCCGCGATTGGCGAGGTTGGCGCCGACATTTTGCAGACCAGTCCCCACTTCAAACAGGCCCAGCAGATTGAGGCCAATCAGAAAAAACACGACCACCAGGGCGGCAACCACCAATGGCTCCTGCAGTTGGAAGCCCCAGCCCACCTGCGATCCCGCCGCCGACAACGCCATCATCACACCAGCCAGCATCAGAAACGTCGCCATCACGCCGGCAAAAAACAAAACGCCGTTGCGACGCGCGTCACCGATGTGCGCGGTTTTTGCAAGGCCCAGCGCCTTCATCGAAAGCACGGGAAACACACAGGGCATCACGTTCAGAATCAACCCCCCGATAAACGCAAACAACAGCGCCATCCACACCGACGTAACTTGCGGCGGCGCCTGGGGCGAGACGTCTGCACCGCTCGCCCCTGCGCCCTTCACGGGCGCCGACGGCGCGGTCCACACGCCGGCAACATCGGCTTGTATCGCGCCGGGCGTTGCAGCGATTTCCACAGCGATCATCGAACCATCTGCGCGGTCAATGCGCACAACACCGGCCAGGGCTTTTTCGCCAAGCGGGCCCGCTTTGCCAGAGGTGAGCGTGAAGCGAAAGCCATTTACGCCCCCAGATGCCCGCTGATCGGCGCTATGCAAAATGGCCTGCGGATCGAATGGAAAAAAGTAAGCGTCGGCCGCAACGACACCCGCGAACGGCCCACCCGTTACGCTCAACACCGCGCCTTGTCCGTCACGCGTGATCCGCGCCCTAACCCCAAGCGCGGGTTTCGGGATCGCATCCAAGGCGGCGGCAATTTTCGGCGCCCATGTGGCGTCATCCTGTCCGCGGGCAGCGACCGGCACAGTCAGATTTACGAACTGATCCTCCGGGATGCACAGCGTATCCGAACAAACCAGTGTTTCAGCTTTTGCAGAAAATGTCAGCGATGATCCCAACCGTGCATTTGCTGGCACGCGCACGGTGAAGGGATACAGGATTTCACCTTCATATCCGTACGTCATGAGCGGCGGCACTGGGATGCGTTTGGGCGGAGGAAATTGCATCTCGCCGACCACAAGGCCGGGAGAGTTCGTCCAGGTCACGATGGTCGCCCCGCCGCTGTCGCCGAAATTACGCCAATAGGTATGCCACCCGTCGCGCAGTTTTTGGCGCAATACGATGGTGAACGTCTCACCGGGCGCCGCCGCCGCGCGCGCAGAATGCAGCTGGGCGGTGACATTGTCGGTGCTCTCGGGCTGGCTGTAGGCTTGCGCTCGCGCGGGGCCAGACAACGCCGAAAACATCGACAGCGCGACGACGGTCACGGCGAAAAACCACAAAGCCGCAGGGGGTGCGATAGTCGGACGGGTGCTCATAGCCTGGAAATAGGCTGTTTATGCGGCGCGCGAAAGTCCCGCAGCGATCGACCGCGCTGTTGCCTTCGCCAGCATAAACCTTAAGGGTAATCGGAACACGGAGGAAACACCATGACGCGGCTGAATCGGCAATGGCGGCTGAAACAACGACCGGTCGGCGATATCAAGGACGGCGATTTGGAGTTGGTTAGCAGCCCCGTCCCCGAACTTGCGGACGGCCAGGCGCTGGTGCGCAATATCTATCTGTCGCTGGATCCCACCAATCGAATCTGGATGAGCGATGTGGATCAGTACTTGCCGCCGGTCGAGATCGGTGCGGTGATGCGGGGCGGCACAATCGGCGTGGTAGTAGAATCCAAGAACCCGGACTTTCCCGTCGGCGCCATTGTATCGCCCGGCCTTTCGGGCTGGCAGGACTATGATATCGCAATCCCCGGCATGGCGCGGGTGATGCCGTCGATCCCTGGTGTTCCAATCACCGCCTTCATGAGTGTGCTCGGCGTCACCGGATGGACGGCGTATTTTGGGCTGTTGGATATCGGCCAGCCCAAGCCCGGCGACACCCTGGTGGTGAGTGCGGCCGCTGGCGCGGTAGGGTCGATTGCCGGCCAGATCGGCAAGATCAAAGGCTGCCGCGTGATTGGCATCGCGGGATCCGATGACAAATGCGCCTGGATTACGCGCGACTTGGCCTTTGACGGCGCCATCAACTACAAAACGCAGGATGTTGGCGCCGAATTGGACAGACTGTGCCCGAACGGCATTGACATCAATTTCGAAAATGTCGGCGGTCGGATCATGGATCAGGTACTGTCGCGGATGAACAATTTCTCACGCATGCCGTTGTGCGGCTTGATCTCTAGCTACAATGCCGAAAAGCCCGTACCCGGACCGTACAATTTCGCCCAGATCCTGATGAAGCGCATCACTGTACGCGGCTTTATCGTGATCGATTATTTCGACCGCGCCCCGCAAGCCGTGCAGGAGTTGGCGGGTTGGATCATGGCCGGCAAGCTGCACTACAAGGTGCATGTCGATCAGGGCCTGGAAAATGCGCCGCGTTCGGTGAAACGGCTGTTTAGCGGCGATCACGACGGTAAGCTTTTGGTGCAGATTTCTGAGGATCCAACAACAGCGTAAACTCTGTCCGCAACGATACCTTTTGGGGGATGCATGAACGGCGGCAAAGCGATCCAGGGCCAAAGCTGGCACTTCGACGATATCCCGATCGGCTATACGCATGTGTTCGGCGCAGCACCCGTTACGGCGGAAGATCTCGCCCTGTTTCAAAGACGTTTTGCCCCATATCTGCCGCTCAGGGCCGATGACGGCGCCGATGGACAGCAGCCGGCGGCGCAGGCGCATGTCTATGCCTTGTGGAGCCGCATGTTGTGGGAGGAGACACGCGATTGGCCAGTGCTGGCGCGCCTTGGGCAAGACGCGCTGCGCTGGTACAAGACGGCGCAAGCTGGCGATGTACTGTCGATCCGCCTCACCTTCGTTGGCAAACAACCGATGAGCGATGATCGCGGCATCCTGATCGCCAGCCATGATGTGCTCAACCAGCATGGCGAGTTGGTGATGGGTCTGATGACGCGTACCGTGATGGCGCGTCGCGCAGCATGATGCTTGGATGCATGAAGGCCGCGTTGCGCGACGGCGCGTCACACTGACGGACACAGCGCCCGACCCCCACCATGTTCTCATGGAACAGAGAGCAAGCGCCGCCATACATCCGTTTCTTCCGGCGCAGGATCATGTGGTTGCGGTGCGCTGTACCGGCTTGATCGATAAAGCCAAGATCGACGCCACATTCGAACGCTGCCGTGCGATTATCACGGCCCGCCAGCCGCTGTCTGCCCATGTCGATCTGCGCGGTTGGCCTGGCTTCACGACTGACGGTATTATTGAGGCACTTAAAGAAGCGCTGCCTGTTTTGGGCTTGATGAGACGCTTTTATCGCAAGGCGGTGGTTACAGATCATCGGGCGCTCCACGCTTGGACAGTGCTGGCGGGATCAATGATCACGCGGCCGCTCGTGAAGGCCTTCCGAGCGCCGAAGCAAACGGGGCTTTTGCTTGGGCAAGTGCTGCGCCGACGCCGAATGAGACCACCGCCTGAAGCAAGCCCAAGCCGACCAGAGCCACTCGACCTGAAAACATACCAGCGCACCGGGGACCACCGCGCGGTGCAAAAGCCACGTTGTGCGATCGGCGTGAACGCATTCGCCATATCCTGCACGGTAGAATGGCCGATGTCGCTATCCTCAATCAAAACGAACATGACGGCGCTGGCGTCACGCGTCAGCCGCACGCGATTTTCCCGCCACCGCAAGCGCCAATGCAACGTCAGCCGCCATTTCTGCGTCGAGCACATACAAATGCTGCGCGCTGAGCGCATCCACGCGATCGATGGCGTTGGCCCCCAGCGCTGCACGCAGCGCAAACCGCGCGGGGTGCGTTACGCCAAAGGCCTTGGCTGCATTCGCCGCATAATCAGGAGCGGCAATCCGCCACGCATGGGTGACCAACGCACTGTGAATCGAAGAATCGAGACCGCATCATTGCGATCGCGGGTTTGCGCCCGCCAGACCATCGCTTCCAGCACCCAGTGCGGCGTCGCCGCCTGCGCGCAAGCGTCAAAGCGGATCGCCTCGTTTTCGGCGGGTGTCTTCAAGGTTGGGGCCTGCACCGGCGGGCCAAAGCCTGCCAGACGCCAAGCGGCCAAAACCACCATAACAGCGCGCCATCCCTTCACCGGGGTCTCCCGGCGCCTCAGCCGGCGGCGCGCGCGCTTCGCGTCGTCCAACACCGCACTCTGCGAACCCTGGCGCCAGACGTCAACACAGCACCCCGGGGCTCAAGGCCGACGCGCACTCCGGCGGCGGGCCCGAAAAAAAAACGCGACGGGGAACTTTACAGGAACATCGCGATGTGAGAACAAAGGAACAGACGCGGAACACGGCCGCGACGCGATGGAGGCGACCATGCAAGAAGCAGTGCTCAAAGGCGAAACCGGCAAATTGTATCGGTTTGCAGTGCTGCGCGCGGATGGGCCGTTTCCGCATGGTCCTGCGGTGTATGCCTTCGCCAAGCCCGGCTTTGGCGGCCGCGGCTGGACGCCGCTGTTTCTGTCACGCACAGCCAATGTCGCCCAGCGCGTGCCGGGGCATGAACGCTGGGCCGAGGCGGAAGCGTTGGGCGCTACGCATGTCCTGGTGTTGTCCTTCCCGGAACGCGCCCAGCGGGAATTGGCGGAAGATGATTTGCTGATGGCGCTCCGCCCGGTGCTCAACACCCAGATGGAAGCCACGCAAGACGAAGATCGCCGCAGCGCGGAGGTTGTGTTTTTCCCGCCGATCCGCATCGAAACCCAAACCGGTCCGCTTACAGTCCAAGTTGGCGGGCGGCGAGATCACGCATAATTTCTTCGCTACCGCCGCCAATCGCATTGACCCGCACTTCGCGATAGATGCGCTCGAGGCGGCTGCCGCGGATATAGGAAGCGCCGCCAAGAATCTGGCTGGCTTCCCGGGCGCAGAACTCCAATGTCTGCGTGGCCTCAACCTTCAGGAGGGCGAGCTCTGCCGCTGGGGTTTCGCCCTCCTGTACCCGCCACGTGCATGCGTCCAGAAAAGCGGTTCCGGCCCAAACACGTTGCGCCATCGCTGCAAATTTGTGACGAATAACTTGATGATCGGCAAGGCGCTTGCCAAAGGTGCGCCGCTCACGGGCCCAATGCGCTGCCTCTTCGATGCACACCCGTGCACTCGCCAGGGCGCCGGACGCCATCCCCAAACGTTCGCCATTGAAGTTCAACATGACGCCGAGAAAACCCTGATTTTCGGCGCCGACGAGGTTTTCCGCAGGCACGTCAACAGCATCGAAGTGGATCGACGCGGTATCACTGGCCCACCATCCCTGCTTGGGCAATGGCGTACGAGTAACGCCTGGCGCGTTCAGATCCACAACCAGAAGGGAGATGCCGCCGGCCCCGGGGCCGCCTGTCCGCACCGCCGTCGTCGCCCAGCGGCTGGTCAAGCCGCCGGTGATGTAGGTTTTCTCACCGGTGACGATGTAACGATCGCCCCGCTTTTCCGCCCGCGTGGTCAGATGCGCCACATCAGATCCGCCGCCGGGTTCAGTGATCGCCAGGCTGATCTGCTGGCGCCCGCTCAACACCTCCGGCGCAATCGCGGATTTCAGCGCATCCGAACCCAGCGCCAAAATGGGCGGCAGTCCAATGCCGTGCACCATCAAGGCCGCAGTCACCCCGCCGGCCCCGATCCGCCCGAGTTCCTCACTCGTCACAACACCATGGAAGCGGTCGATCCCCTCACTCACGCCACCATATGGCTCAGGATATCCGATGCCGATCAGGCCAAACGCGGCCGCCTTCGCAAATACCGCCCGCGGGACACCGCCCGCCTCATCCCACGCCGTCGCGTGCGGCATGATTTCGCTCTCAATGAAGGCGCGCAAGGCTGTGCGCCATTCCTCATGCGCGGGTCGGTAAAACGGGGATCGCGGCCGCAATCCATCAAAGCTCAGCGCGTCCACGCCAACCATCTCTTTAGCCTCCTGCCCAAAACTGTCCATGATTGGACGCCATTCCGCCGCCCCAAAGCAAGCCGCGATCCCGGGCCTTGCATTGCCGGCCGCCGCGGGCCACCACCAAGGCATGCGAATTCTGATTGTCGGTTCGGGCGGCCGCGAACACGCCCTCGCCTGGCGCTTGAGCCAAAGCCCCATGGTCACGGCCCTGATTGCGGCGCCCGGCAATCCGGGCATTGCCCAGCACGCAACCTGCCACGCGATTGCGGCCGATGACATCGCCGGCCTTGTGCGCCTTGCGCAGACCCGGGCTGTTACGCTGGTCGTTGTCGGGCCGGAAGCGCCGCTCGCGGCCGGTCTCGTGGACGCCTTGGCACAGATCGGCATCGCCGCTTTCGGCCCAACCCGCGCGGCCGCGCAGCTAGAAACCAGCAAAGCCTTCACAAAAGACTTCTGCACCCGGCACGCGATCCCAACGGCCGCCTACGCGGTTTTCGAAGACGCCGTTCGCGCCAAGGCCTATCTTGGCGGTCGCGAACCGCCCTTCGTGATCAAGGCCGATGGCTTGGCGCAAGGCAAAGGCGTGGTCATCGCGCAGACCCGCCGGGAAGCCGATGAAGCCATCGATCATGCCCTGTTCCTCGGCAAATTCAGCAGCGCCGGCGCACGGATCGTGATCGAGGACTTTCTGCCCGGCGAAGAAATCAGCCTTTTCGCCGTTTGCGATGGTCAGCGGGCCGTATTTCTCGGCGCCGCGCAAGATCACAAGCGCGCCTATGACGGCGATACAGGCCCCAACACCGGCGGCATGGGCGCCTACAGCCCGGCGCCGGCCGCAAGCCCGGCGGTGATCGAGGCGGCAATGGCCGAAATCATCACTCCGACGCTGACCGGCATGGCAGCCGAGGGCGCACCCTTCCGTGGCGTCTTGTTCGCCGGATTGATGGTGAGCTCAACGGGGCCGAAACTGATCGAGTTCAACACCCGGTTCGGCGACCCCGAGTGCCAAACACTGATGCGCTTGATGGTCAGTGATCTCGCCCCGCTCCTGGCGGCGGCGGCGCACGGCGATCTCTCACAGGCCGGCGCGATTCAGATGGCGCCGGGGGCCGCGATGACCATCGTGATGGCGGCGCAGGGCTATCCCGACGCGCCGCTGACCGGGTCCCTGATCCGGGGCCTGGCCGGCGCTGACAGCCAAGCGGGGGTGAAAATCTTTTCCGCCGGCGTGAGGCAGGATGAAGACGGCGCCCTGCGCGCCGCCGGCGGCCGAGTTTTGAACGTCACGGCGGTGGGAGCAACGCTGGCCGAAGCGGCGGATCGCGCCTATGCCGCTACTGCGATGATCGATTGGCCCGGCGGCTTTTATCGCCGCGACATCGGCTGGCGTGCGCTTTCCCAATCCTAATGCCGGCGCATAAGGCATTGGAATTGCAACCTAGTTTCGATGTAATCGCTTGCACGTTTGCGATAAACTTCGATCCTATGCTTCGCCTGCGTCAAACACAGGATTGTCTGTTCGCGATTTGCTAGATTCTTGGGCGGCCGGTCGCGGGTTCTTAAGCCTCACCCCCTCGGAACCCGCGTCCTTGGTAGCGCCCCTGGGCGTGGTGTAAAAACGCCCTGAGGAAGGTCATGTGGGCTCATCCGTCGCGGTTGTGGTTGCAACACTCCAACCAGAAGGACCTCACACGATGACCGAAGACAGATTGGCTTTGGTCGAGCTGATCGAACAGGGCGCCAATGACGATCTGGTGCGCGCGATGCTGGCCTTTGCGGCCGGGCGGATCATGGAACTGGACGTGGAGGCGCGAACGGGCTTGGGACACAAGGGGCCGGACGGATCGAACGCAACATCCCGACGCTGCGCAAGGGCGCCGATTTCCCGT
>JBIKVO010000389.1:0-3279 GCA_044356795.1 Caulobacterales bacterium | reverse complement strand
AACCGCCCCACAAAAACCGCCGCTGCAAATGCCGCCATCATCAAGGCGGCGTCGCCACCGTCAAAACCCTTATCCTTGATCAGCGGCGCCATTTGATTCATCACCCCGCCGGACGGAATATTAATCAAAAACATCCCAATCACCGCCAACCAGAAACCAGGAATGCGCGCCGCCTGCGCCAAAGACGCAACACCGCCCACACGGACAGGTGCGGCCGTTTGCCTGGGTAAAATCAGCAACGCCAGAAGACCAAAGCCAACCCCCACCGCCCCCACAAGATACCAGCCTGCACGCCATCCATGCTGTGCGATGGTCGTTTCGAGAAAGATCGGCATAACAATCGCCGTGAGACTGACCAGCGATAACGCAACACTGAGTGCAAAACCGCGCGCCTTGTCGAACACCGCAGTGATTGCACGCGTCCAAGTACCGGATCCGGCGCCAAGGCCAAACAATACCAGCAGAAAATACAACACCCAGTACAGGCCGATGTCGCCCGTCTGGTTGGCCATTGCCACACACACCGCGCCAAAACCAAGCGTGCAAACCAGGATCGGCATACGAATGCCAATGCGATCGGCAATTCGGCCAATGAAGGGCGCCGTAAAACCGGCTGTCATTGTGGCCCACGCCTGCAGTCCGATTTCAGCGCGTGTCCATTGGAAGGCCTTTTGATATTCCGGGATGAATAGGCTGGCGATATAGGCAAACAGCGCCAGGCCAGTGGCGACGCCAATCCCTGCGCCAACAACCGCACGCCAACCCTGGCGCCACTCCTGCGCCGCGCTCATGCGCCGTAAAGGATCGACAGTGTTTCAGCAACGCACGCCGGGCGCTCTTCACCCTCGACCTCTATCGTGCATTCATTCTTGATTTGCAAGCCGCCCGCGCGCGCCTCACATGCAAGCATTTTCTGGCGCATGCGGACGCGTTTGCCAACGCGCACCATATTTGTGAACCGCACTTTGTCAGAGCCATAATTGATCCCCCGCGTCACACCGGACACCGTCATGAGCTGCGCCCCCAGCATCGGAATCAGCGACAGGGTCAGATAGCCGTGCGCGATCGGGCCGCCTATTTCGCGCGTCGCGCGCTCAACATCAATGTGTATCCATTGATGATCTCCGGTCGCTTCAGCGAATTGATTGACGCGCTCCTGGGTAATCGTCACCCAATCGGAGACGCCCACCTCTTGCCCGACCAGGAATTGCAACTCAGAAAAAGCAACAGTGCGCATAAACGTTTCCTCTTTACGGGTTGTCGTGACCTCAAATGTTGGAGTGCGGCTCTGCGCTACACAATCGTGCTGGCGCGGCCTGTCCAATAGGGATCGCGCAGCAAGCGCTTATAGAGTTTGCCGGTGGGGTGGCGCGGCAGCTCTTCCATGAATTCGATGCTGCGCGGGCATTTCACAGGGCTGAGATGCCGTCGGCAGAACGCCAGCAATTCATCCGCCAAAGCATCGCCCGCTTCTGTCCATCGCAACGGCTGAATGACTGCTTTCACTTCCTCACCGAACTCTTCATTCGGGATGCCAAACACTGCCGCATCCGCCACCTTTGGATGCGTGACAAGCAAGTTCTCCACCTCCTGGGGATACACATTGACACCACCGGAAATGATCATGAAGGCTTTGCGGTCGGTCAAAAACAGATAACCGTCTTCATCCACATAGCCGACATCGCCCAGCGTGCTCCAGCCGTGCTTGTTGCGGCTTTCTGCGGTTTTTTCCGGCGCGTTGTGATACGCAAAATCCGGCCCACCCTCAAAATACACAACGCCCTCCACGCGTGCCGGAACAGGGTCGCCGTTTTCATCACAGACCCTCAGCGTGCCCAGAACCGCTTTGCCGACACTGCCCTTCTTTTGCAGCCATTCCTGCGGTGCGATTGTGCAAAAGCCATTGCCTTCCGTGCCAGCATAATATTCATAAATCACCGGCCCCCACCAAGCCATCATCTGCTCTTTGACCTGCACCGGACAGGGCGCCGCCGCGTGGATCGCCATCTTCAGTGACGATACCGAATAGCGATTGCGCACCGCTTCGGGCAATTTAAGCATCCGCACAAACATTGTTGGCACGAGTTGGCTGTCGGTAATGCCGTAGCGCTCAATCAGAGCGAGATACGACTCGGGATCGAACTTCTCCATGATCACCGTCGTGCCGCCGATCTTGTGCACCGACATGCACCAGCGCAGCGGTGCTGCATGATAGAGCGGCGCTGGCGAAAGGTAGCGGCTGTTAGCCGTGATCCCATACAGCGACTGGGCCATCATTTGCAGCGGATTGGGCGCATCGAACGGCAGGCCTTGCCCAACCAGCGCACTCTTCACGCCCTTCGGGCGACCCGTTGTGCCGGAAGAATACAACATGTCGCCGCCGGCTGATTGATCGGCAATAGGCGCCGGCGACATTGCGGCGCACGCCTCCTCGTAATCGGCGAATCCAGAGACCGGCCCATCAACACTGAACGCCGCCGCGACGGGCGCGGCGCGCAGCATCTCCGCGGCGACATCGCCCAGCCGATGCGACGCAAACAACAGCTTGGCCCCGCAATCGCGCACGATATAGGCAGCTTCCGCTGCGGTCAGCTTGGTGGAGATGCAGGCAAACAAAAGCCCCGCCCGCTGCGCGCCCCAAGCAATCTCGAAGTACGCGCGACTGTTTTCCATGAACAAGGCAATCGCATCGCCAGCCTGCAGCCCATGGGAACGGGCCAGCTGGGCCACCTGATTGGAGCGAGCGTCAAGCTGGGCGTATGTCACGACCTCACCCGTCGCGGCCATTATATAGGCCGGCTTATCAGGAGTTTGGACGGCATGATGAGCCGGATGCATGATACAGCGCCTCCCTGTTGGCGTCGCGTTTTTTCGTTTTTCGCGTCTTCTGTGCGCCGCATGCGAGAGTATGTCGCGGCGCCATTCCGTCAAACCGTCAAATCCACTTAAGGAAGCTCTGACTTGGTTTCAAAACGTGGGTGATGCCTGGATTTTCGTGCATTCTTGGTCAGTGGGATGGTTTTTTTGTCTGGTTTTCCTCAAAGGAAGCTCTGATTCAGACCCAAAATCCGCGCGATACTTGGTCTTTTGGTGCATTGTTTTGGTGCATTGTTGGCCGATGGGGTCGTTTTTTCATCCGGTTTTCCCCTCATTTGAGTGGGACAACGCACTTTTGGGCAGCCTCCGCCCCTGATCAAGCCGCCGCAAGTCGGCGACGAGAGAGGAAAAGAGTGCAGAGCCCGCAGGCGACAAACAGTCTGTTCGTAGTCTTCTTCAGCC
>JBIKVO010000081.1:0-9765 GCA_044356795.1 Caulobacterales bacterium | reverse complement strand
ATGAGACGAAGCCCAAGCTGGTGCATCGTTTGGATCGCGATACATCGGGGTGTCTG
Source organism: Caulobacterales bacterium (assembly GCA_044356795.1). Classification (GTDB taxonomy): domain Bacteria; phylum Pseudomonadota; class Alphaproteobacteria; order Caulobacterales; family Aquidulcibacteraceae; genus JBIKVO01. The sequence continues at coordinate 9,709 of JBIKVO010000081.1, read as the reverse complement.
TTGCTGGCGCGCACGCTGCGCGCGGCCACGCATCTGGCGAAACTGTTCCGCTCCCGCGAGACGGAGAAGATCTACTGGGCGATCGTGCTGGGCTGTCCGCGGCCCACCGAAGGTGAAATCCGCGGCTGGCTGAAGAAGGCGCAGGGACCGCTGGAAAGCGACAAGGAGCAGGTGCGTCGCGCCGCGCACGGTGATCCAGACGCCGTGTTTGCGGTGAGCGAATATGTGACGCTGTCTGAAGCGTTTCCCCGCGCCGCCTGGGTGGCGCTGAAGCCGCACACCGGACGCACGCATCAATTGCGCTTTCACATGGCCGAGATTGGCCATGCCATCGCCGGCGACCACAAATATGTTTGCGACCGGCCGCCCCTGGGCGCGATTTCCGGCAATCTGCATTTGCATGCGCGCGCCTTGCGTCTTCCGCATCCGGACGGTTCAAGCTTTACCATCGAAGCAGCCCTGCCGCCGCACATGCAATCCACCTTTGACGCGCTGGGATTTGATGCGCGTGATGCGAAAAACCCCTTCGAGGCCTTCACATGACGATTGACGCGAAACTGCTTCAAGACTCCTACGCCCTGTTGCAAAGCGGTGATCCGCAGGGCGCTGAAAAGCTTTTGTCGACACAGTGGAACGCTGAAAATGACCCTTCAGCGCCGGCGCGCAATCTCTTGGGCCTGATCCGCCGCGCGCAGGGCCGTTTCGCAGACAGCGAACGGATGATCCGGTCTGCGATCGCAAAAGTTCCGCATGAGCCGGAATATCACAACAGCCTGGGGATTACGCTGCGCGCGGTGGGCCTGCATCGCGATGCGATGGCAGCGTTCCGCGATGCGCTGACCTGTGAGCCGCGCTATTGGCAGGCCAAGATGAATCTCGCCCGGACGCTTGTTGACCTGGATCGCGCCGAAGACGGCGATCGCCTCGCGCGCGAAATTCTTGAGGATAATTCACGAAACGCCGGCGCGTGGGTTGTTGTCGCCGCCGCCCAACGGCGCCTGCAAAACTGGACTGCAGCGCGCGATGCGGCGCGCTCTGCCACGCTGCTTAATCCCGATGCGGTGGAGGCATTTGATCATCTTGCGGTGGCGCTGGCCAAGCTTGGCGATTGGGCGGGCGCACAAGAGGCGTTTGGCAAGCTGCTTGCGCGGCCGGCCGCGAAAACCGATGCGCTGATTTCATTCGGGCGGACATTGGCGGAAGCCGGCCGCCTGGATGAGGCGCAGCAGCGCTTTGAAGCAGCCCTCGGCGCCGATCCGCAATCAATGTCGGCGCATTCGGCGCTGGCGGAATTGCGCTGGATGCGCGGCGACAAGCAGGGCTTCGCCAGCCGCGCGCTGCAGGCGCTGCAGGCGCAACCGCAAAATGTGGCGCTGCGCTTGAAGATCGCGGATTTTCTCAACCGCGCCGACCGCCAGCAAGATGCGTTGACCTTGCTGGAAAACGCGCCGCCCAACGCCGCCGCCAAACCTGCGTTTGACACAGCAATGGCGGTATTGTGTTGGCAATTGGGTCAAGGCGCGCGCGCGGTGCAACTGGCGGAGAGTGCTGTCGCAATGGCGCCGGCGGTAGAGGATTTTCGCAAGGCCGCGCTCAGCGCGCATGTGATCGCAGGCGACGCAAAAAAAGCCGTGGAGCACGCCCGTTGGGGCCGCGCCAAAAGCCCGGACGATCAAGAATGGATCGCGCTGGAAGCGACGGCCTTGCGCAAGGCCGGAGACGCGGGCTATCGCCGGCTTTACGATTATGAGCGCTTCGTGTGCGCCTATGATTTGCCGCCGCCGCGCGGCTTTTCCAGCATGGCGGACTTCAACATCGCGCTCGCAGAAGCGTTGCGCAAACTGCACATCTATGCAGCCCACCCGCTCGATCAGTCGCTGCGCGGCGGCACGCAAACGCCGGTGAGTTTGCTTGATAGCCACGACCCGATCATCCGCGCATTTTTTGCAGCGCTCGATCAGCCGATCCGCGCGCACATGGCGCGCATTGGTGCAGACAAGGGCCATCCGCTGACGGAGCGCAATTCCGGGGCCTATCGTTTCCGCGGCTGCTGGAGCGTGCGGCTGACGCAGGGCGGCAGCCATGTCAATCACGTCCACCCCGAGGGCTGGCTGTCGAGCGCGTACTATGTCACAACCCCGCCGGATGTGGAGGATGTGAACGCGAAAACCGGATGGTTGACATTTGGCGAACCCCGCTTCCGCGAAGCCAATCTGGAGCCGGAATATTATGTGCAGCCGAAGGTGGGCCGCCTGGCGCTGTTCCCCAGTTATATGTGGCACGGCGTGCGCCCGTTTACGGCCGGGGCAGAACGCATGACCATCGCGTTCGATATTGTGCCGGCATAGAGCATGGTCAGCAAAAGTGCTGGTGCGGTTGTGCGTCCGACATGGCACAGATTGACAAGCATTTTTCTGCGGACTGAGCATTGATGCGGGCTCAACCGCCTTGACCGCCTTGACCGCCTTGACCGCCTGGCCCGCCCTACCGCCTGGCCCGCCCTACCGCCTGGCCCGCCCCCTTGCTGGGCGGGGACAGGGGGTGTCAACGCCGATGACCCAGCCCATAAACCCGCCCAAAACCCGCCCAAAACCCGCCCCGCAAGGGGGGGCGGGGACCAGGATCGGTGCGGCTGGCGCCTCACTCATGCTTGCCGGCTGGGTCGCGGCCATAGCGATTGTCGCCGAACTGGCCGGGCAGCAGGATACAGATAATCAACAGCCGCAGCAGCAGCAGCCCAAAGACGATGCCAGTCACCGCCGCGATCACTGTGCCTGTCGTGCCGGGCACATAGCGCTCGATATTCCAGGCGACCCAACCAAGCCCAACCATGCCGATGATCTTCCAGATCAGCATCAAGCCGCCAAAGCCGCGATCATGCAGGCGCCGGATCATCGCCATCAGCAGCAGATAGGCCCCAATCGCGCCCGCGATCGCAGTCGCGGGGCCGGGCGCATAAGCCAGCGCATTGGCGACGTGTTCGTTCTGGATCGGCAGCGGCCACCACGGGGCCCAGCCAGCCGGCAGGGCGCCGCGCGTGTCGGCGACATAGCCAGCCGCCACAATCCCCCCCACCAGGATCATGCCGAACCAGAAACCGATCAGGCTCAACCGTCCAAACGGCATGATCGAGACATATCCCATGGCCTTGCTCCCGTTTTTGCCGCACTCATCATACCTATCGGAATGATTTCAACCACAAGGTTCTCCAGCGCCGATGTCCCGCCCCCTCGCCGTATTCGATGTTGACGGCACCCTGGTCGACAGCCGCCGCTCCATCGGGGAGGCGATGGCCGGGGCGTTCACGGCCTTGGGCCTGCCGGCGCCAAGCTATGAAGACACCCGCCGTATTGTCGGCTTGAGCCTGGAGCCGGCGATTGCGGCGCTCAGCCCGGATCTGCCGCGCGAGCAGTATCCAGCGCTTGCCGAGGCTTACCGCCAGGCCTTCGTCGCCAACCGCGCCAAGGGGATGCGCGAACCGCTGTATGACGGCGCACGGGCGCTCGTGATGGCGCTGGCGGGCGCGGGCTGGGCCTTGGGCGTCGCCACCGGCAAGAGCCGACAGGGGGTGGAGAAGTTTCTCGACCTCAACGCGTTTCGCGGCGTGTTCGATGTGGCATTCTGCGCCGATGACGGCCCCGGCAAACCACATCCGCATATGCTGCAGTTGAACATGAGTGCGGTGGGCGCGGCGCCCGATTTCACAATCATGATCGGCGACACCAGCTTTGATATGGCCATGGCGCGGGCGGCCGGGGCTTATGCGCAGGGCGTGAGTTGGGGTTTTCATACCGTGGACGAAATCGCCGAAGGCGGCGCGCACCATATCGCCGATAGCTTTGACGCCCTGCACCGCGAACTGGCGGGGTGGCGGCCGTGACGGGGGCGGCGCCGATCAAGCGTTTTTATACCGACGTCACGGCGGCGGCGGCAGCCGGCGGCTTCATTGTGACGCTCGATGGGCGCCCCTTGAAGACCCCGGCGAAGGCCGGTTTCGTCATGCCCACCGACGCGCTGGCGCAGGCGTGCGTGAGGGAATGGGCGGCGCAAGGCGGTGAGATCCGCCCCGAAACGATGCCGCTCACCCGGCTGGCCAATGTCGCGATTGATCGCACGCCGCTGGCGCGCGACGGCTTGGCGGTGGGAATTGGCCACTATGTCGAGACCGACCTTGTCTGCCATCGGGCGGAGGGGCCAGACAGCCTGGCGGCGCGGCAGGCGGCGGCGTGGGATCCGATCGTAGATTGGGCGCGGGCCGAGTTGGGCGCGGCCTTTGTAGTGGTGACGGGGGTGACCGCAGCCGCGCCGGATGCGATCGGGGCCGGCGTGGTGGCGGCGCGGGCTGCGGGGCTGGATGATTTTTGCCTGACGGGTGTGGCGCACGCGGCCGGGCAGATGGGGTCGGCGGCGTTGGCGTTTGCGCTGTTGGCCGGGCGGCTTGATGCGGATGGCGCGTTTGAGGCTGCAGCGCTCGACGATCTGTATCAAGTGTCCATCTGGGGTGAGGATCGCGAGGCCCGCGCGCGGTTGGAGCGGCTGCGGGCCGAGATCGCGGCATTGGCGGTTTGGTTTGGCGCGCTGGAGGCATAATCTTGCCAGCCGCACGCCTCGCCGCTAGCAACGGGGATCAATGATCCAGTCCGGACTCCCCCATGAAAGACATTATCGCCGCGCTTGAAGCCAAACGCGCCGCCGCCCGTGCTGGCGGGGGTGAAAAGCGGATGGCATCCCAACACGCCAAGGGCAAGCTCACGGCGCGCGAGCGCATCGAATTGCTGCTCGATGAGGGCAGCTTTGAAGAATACGACATGTTCGTGGAGCATCGCTGCGCCGATTTCGGCATGCAGGATCAGAAGATTCCAGGCGATGGTGTTGTCACCGGCTGGGGCACGGTGAACGGACGGCTTGTGTATGTCTTCTCGAAAGACTTCACCGTCTTTGGCGGCTCGCTGTCGATGGCGCACGCTGAAAAGATCGTGAAAGTGCAGGACATGGCGCTGCAAAATGGCGCGCCGTGCATTGGCATTTTCGATGCGGGCGGCGCGCGCATTCAAGAGGGCGTGGATTCGCTCGCGGGCTATGCCGAGATTTTCATGCGCAATATCTGGGGGTCGGGCGTGATCCCGCAGATCAGCGTGATCATGGGGCCGTGCGCGGGCGGCGATGTCTATTCCCCGGCCATGACCGATTTCATCTTCATGGTGAAAGACACCAGCTATATGTTCGTGACCGGCCCTGATGTCGTGAAAACCGTCACGAACGAGACTGTGTCTGCGGAAGAATTGGGTGGTGCGCGCGTGCATGCCGGTAAATCGGGCGTTGTGGACGGTGCATTCGAAAATGACTTTGAAACGCTGTTCCAAATGCGTCGCTTGATCGATTTTCTGCCCGGCTCCAATCGCGAGAAACCGCCGGTGCGCCCGACCTTCGATGCGCCCGACCGGGAGGAGCCTTCCCTTGATCGGCTGATTCCGGACAATCCCAACAAGCCCTATGACATGAAGGAGCTGATCGAGAAGGTGGCCGACGAGGGCGATTTCTTCGAGATCGCGAAGGACTTCGGCAAAAACATCATCATCGGTTTTGGCCGCATGGAAGGCGCGCCGGTGGGTTTTGTGGCCAACCAGCCGATGACATTGGCTGGCGTGCTGGATATCGACGCCTCACGCAAGGCCGCGCGGTTTGTGCGCTTTTGCGATGCATTCCACATTCCGATCATCACATTTGTGGATGTGCCGGGCTTTTTGCCGGGCACCAAGCAAGAATATGGCGGCTTAATCAAACACGGCGCGAAATTATTGTTCGCCTATGGCGAAGCCACCGTGCCGAAAGTCACGGTCGTCACGCGCAAGGCCTATGGCGGCGCGTATGACGTGATGGGCTCCAAGCATCTGCGCGGCGATGTGAACTATGCCTGGCCGACGGCGGAAATCGCGGTGATGGGCGCCAAGGGCGCGGTGGAGATTATCTTCCGCGCCGATATGGGCGATCCGGAAAAACTCGCCGCGCGCGAGGCTGAATATAAAGCGCGCTTCGCCAATCCGTTTGTGGCGGCCTCACGCGGCTATCTCGATGATGTGATCATGCCGCGCGAAACCCGCAAACGCATCTGCCGCGCGCTGAAAGCGTTGAAGAACAAGAAGGTCGAAACGCACTGGAAGAAGCACGATAACATTCCGCTGTGAGGGGCGGACGGAACCCGCTGGCGCCCGCGCCGACATACGTGTTGGCAATTCTGGTCAGCATGGGGTGCGGCGATGGCGGACGTTTTCATCTCCTACAAGCGGGATCAGCGCGATCAAGTTTTGAAGATTGCTGAGCGGTTGCAGGACCTTGGCCTCTCAGTCTGGTTCGATGCGCGCTTGGAGGTTGGCTCCAGCTTCGACGAGGAGATCGCCCGCGAGGTGCGCGCCGCCAAGGCGGTGTTTGTGTGTTGGAGCCCAGAGGCCGTGGCCTCCCGCTGGGTGCGGGCGGAGGCATCGATAGGGTTGGAGCGCGATGTATTGGTCGCCGCTTTCCTGCATCCGGTTGAATTGATCCCGCCTTACAATCTCGTCCACGCGGCCAATCTTGAGGGGTGGATGGGGGATCACGCGGCCGGCCCGTGGCAGGATATCCTGGCCCGCATTGGCCGGCTTGTCGGCCAAGCGGATTTGCCGCAACGCGCGAAGGGCAAGGCGCTGGAAGCGCAATGGCTGGCGAAGGACGGCGAGGCGCGCGCAGCGTTTGCATCACAGGTGGACTTGGCGCGCGCGAGCTTTGCGAAATGGCATGGCGGCTTGCCGGCGACGTTTGAAGCGCGCCTGAGTGAAACGACCAGCGCGTTTGAGGCATGGCTTTTGAAACGCCGGGTCGCCAGCGTCGGCCCCGCGCCGGACCCGACGGAGCTGGTCGGGGATGACAGCGAGGCGCTGCGGCTGGAACTGGAAACCGTCAAGCGCGAGCGCGACGCCGCGTTGGCGGGAAAACCAGCTTCCTACTTGCCAGAAGAAGAACTCATTGTTGAACGCGAGAGAGAGAATCGTCCATCAAATGTGTCGTTTGCCTCAACCGCTAAAGACGCACTTCTTACCGCACTTTTCGGACCGGTCGCGCTGGCTGCTCAGAGGCGGCCAGTTCTCGTAGCTATCTGGGTTTTTGGGTTTGTCATCTGTTTGACGTACTTTTCAGCGCTGGCGCAAGCGCAAAATACTACACCGGCGGTAGACAAGGCAGGGAATTGTTACGATACGACCAACTCCGCTAACGCGGCTCCGGCAGATATCGCGGCTCCGGCAGCTGAGGCAGATTCCAAAGCAACCGAAGAAGCAAAATATCAAGACGCGGCAAGAGAGGCGCCGGATGAGCGTGAGAATGTTGCTTTAGTTGAAACCTTCAATAGTTTGCTGCCGCTTCTATCGGTATCGGTGTTTCTTATGAATATAGTGTCGGCAATTATTTTGGTTATGATAAATGTACGCGATTTGATTAAGTTGGCGCGAGCGGGCGAATCCTCTTCATAACGACATGCGACTGGACGCGGCAGCAGATGGCGATGCTGCGCCGGTGTTGGTTTTTGAGCATGGGCATTAAGGAGCCTTTTCTCGCCACGACTACGATCTCAAAATTCGATATTGCAACGCCCTCATTGCCGAAAAGCGGCGATTTCGCTATCCTCACACCCATGGCCGACGACGTCGCCCCTCTGGCCTCAGCGCCTTCCGTCACGCCCCGGCGTTTCACCTGGGACGAGGTGATCACCATGTCGCGCGCTGGCGTGTTCGATGAGCGCGAGCGGGTGGAGCTCGTCGGGGGGGAGATTATCGTCATGCCGGAGGAAGGGCCGCTGCACGTTCTGGCGTTGCAGATCATGCAGCGCTGGTTGCTGCGCGCTTTGCCGGCTGACCTCGAACTGGCTGTGCGCGCTCCGTTACATTTGCCAGACGGGACCGTGTTCATCCCTGATATTGCCGTTTTCCAAGCCGGCTTTTCCCCGGCTGATATGATCGCTGCAAACGCGCGTCTTGTAATTGAAATCAGCGATACAACACTCAATCGCGATCAGCGTCGGAAACTGCCGCGTTACGCTGATGCGGGTGTTGGCGAACTGTGGATCGTCGACACACAGGGGCGCACTGTCATCCGGTATCGGGCCCCGAAGGACGCTGCGTTCGCTGATGTGATTGAGGCGCACGGTGATGGCGACGCTCTCTCGCCGCTGTGCGCGCCGTCGGCGTCTTTCGCTGTGTCGCTGCTGCCGCGCCCTTAACACCTCACAAAATCAGCCCGCCATCGACCGGGATCGTTTGCCCTACGATGTAAGCCGCCAGCGGTGAGGCGAGGAACAAACACGCGCCCGCCATGTCGGCGGGTTCGCCCAATCGGCCCAGCGGAATGGTCTGCAGCGAGGCTTGCAGCCGTGCCGGGTTTTCCGTTGTCACCTTCGTCAGCTTTGTATCCACCAGGCCCGGCGCGACGCCGTTTACGCGCACGCCGTCTCCCGCCCACGCTTGGCCTAGCGTACGCACCAGCGCCACCACGCCGGCCTTGCTCGCATTATAGGCGGGGTTTCCGCGGGTGGCGTGATAGGCGGCGGTGGAGCTGATCGCGATCAGCGATCCGCGCGCTGCGGTGAGCTTGTCTTTGAACGCCAGTGCACAGGCCATCACGCTCGCCAGATTGACATTCAAAACATGTCCGAACCCGGACATTTCAAATTCGCCGCGTTTGTAAAGAACTGTTCCTTGGCTGCAGATCATCACATCCAGTGTTGCGATGGCATCGGCCGCGCGCGCGATGGCGGAGGGATCTGCAACGTCAACCTGAAAATAAGAAAGGCCCTCGAGGTCAGACCCCCTTTCGGATGCATAGTCGTCCGCACAAGCGCGCGTACCCCACACCGTCACTGTCGCGCCTTGCGCGCGAAACGCCTGCGCGACGCCATTGCCGATTCCGGACGAGCCGCCCGCTACCAACACGGACTTTCCGCTGAAATTGAGCGCCGAGTCGAACGCATGCGGCATGTGGTTTTCTCCAATTAACTTTGTCAGGAACACTTTGGTAAGTGAAATTTTGACCCTCTTTGTTGGTAAGATCACAATATCGAGAGCCTAGTCTCTCCTGCAACGGCGAAACAAACCGCAGGAGATCCGTCGATGACCCACGCTACATTGCGCGCGCTGAACGATCGTCGCACTGCCTTTGAGGCCAGCTTTGCCTTGTCGCTGCAGGATGGATTTCTGCAGGAGGTGAGTGCGGCGCGAGCGGCGGGGCGCTGGGCCGCGCAGCAGCTGGGGCTTTGTGCAGAAGACGCGCAAAACTATGCCGCAAGCGTTGTCGACGCGATGGTCGCTCATTGCACATCCGACCCGGTGTTCGATAAGATCAGCAGCGATTTCGACGCCAAAGGTCTCGCTCATACGCCGCAATGGCTGAAGCGCCATCTGGCGACGATGCCGCGCGGTTAGACCGTTACGGTGGTGGCTTGCGCACGCCGAACAGGCGCTGCCAAAAGCCTTTTCGTACGGGGGCTGGTGTCGCTGCTTGCGCATCAAACGCCGGAACGCTGAGGCCGTTTGCGGGAGCGCGGCGTCGGGCGGCCCCCATCAAGTCTTTGCGCACGATCTGCTTCACGCGCTCCGCCAGCGCTTCGGCATCGCCCGCCCATACGAAATAATCCTTGCCCGCGATCAGCGGCAGTTTGTGCAAATCCGGTTTGCCGACAATCACC
>JBIKVO010000056.1:0-11808 GCA_044356795.1 Caulobacterales bacterium | reverse complement strand
AATATCAAGCCATTGTCGGGCGTCAGTTTCGGCGCTTCCGCGGTTTGCGGCAAGATCACCACCGGCCGCTCCAAGCCCTTCGCGCCGTGCACCGTCATGATCGAAATCGCTTCGCCGGCTTCATCGATTTGGCGTTTGACATCAGCGCCGTCATTTTCAATGCGATGCACAAAGGCATGCAAATCCCCGACGCCGAGACGACTGGCATTCAATGCCCGCGCCATGAATTCCTCCACGGGATCGCGCGCTGCAACCCCAAGCCGGCCGAGCACGCGCGACAGGCCAGATCGGCCATCCGGCGTCATGCCCTCCAGAACCGTGCTGAAAAACGCGAATGGATGATCAAAACGGCGCGCCAGCACACCCTCAACAAATGCGCGCGCCGGCGCGAAGCGATCCGGTGCGCTGCGCAACCGATCCAGCAGGGATTCTTCTTGCCCACGCCCATACGCAAGCGGAAACAAATCCGCATCATCGTTCGTCAGGCCGACAAACGGCCCCTTCAACACGCACGCCAAAGACAGATCGTCATGCGGGTCCACCGCAAAGCGCGCCAGCATCAACAGATCCTGCACCGCGAGATCGTCGCTCAACACAAGGCGATCAGCGCCCGCCACCGGCAAACCCACACGCTTGAATGCGCGCAGCAATTGCTGAAACAACGCGCCGCGACTGCGCACCAACGCCATCACATCGCCTGGATGCATCGGGCGCAGAATGCCGCGCTCCCAGACGCCGTGACCGTCTTTGATCCAGGCGCTGATCCGTTTGGCGATGGCGTCCGCCAGACGCGCATGGGCAGCGTTGCTGCGCTCGGAATCCAGCGGCGCATCCCACGGCCGCGCCGTTTGCTTTTCCGCAGCAAGCGCAACCGGCCACCACTCCACCATGCCGCCTTCGCCGAACCGCTTGGCTGTGTGAGCCATTGCGGTGAACATGCCTGGCGCGCCATTTTCCGCGTCACGATCGGCAAGCGTTGCATCCACTGCGCGCAAGATTTCCGCGGTGGAGCGAAAAGACATCGCCATGGTTGGTGATGTTGCAGGCTGGCCGGCGGCGGCGGCGCGATCCATCAACACGTGTGCTTCGCGCTGAAACCGGCGCGGATCGGCGCCTTGAAATCCATAAATCGACTGCTTGGGATCACCGACGGCAAACACGGTGCGGGTGCGCTGCAGGCGATGCTGGTGGGCGCCCTCGCCGCTGAAAAATTCAGCCTGAAGCGGCGCCAGCAAATCCCATTGATCGGGGCTTGTGTCTTGACCCTCATCGATAAGGATATGCTCAAGCCCGGCATCGAGCTTATAGAGGACCCACGCCGCCTGGCCCGAGATTGTCAGCAAGGCGCGCGCCGCCACAATCAAATCTTCAAAATCTACAAGCCCCGCTTGCACTTTTGCGCCTCCATAGGCGTCAATCAAGGCGCGCGCAATCACGAACGCCGCACGCGCATCCGCCCGGCGATAAGCTGCATTCACCGCCTTGACGGAAGCCAAGGCCGCCGCGCTTTCACGCGCGACAGCATCCGCCAGCCATGGATGGCGCTCGATCGTTCGCTTGGTTGGAAACCTTGCGCGAATGCTCTGATCTTTTGTCAGAAAGGCGCTTTGATAGGCGGCCAAGGCGGCCAGGGGCGAAGCCGCTTGCGGCGATGTGACATGCGCGCGTGCGGCGCCCAGCGCCTCGGCGCTTTTTTTCTCCGCTTCTCCGCCCTCAGCGAGGGTTTCAATCATCGTCTGCAGCGCGCGCCAATCACGCTCTGCAAGCCACGCCTGCGCCACCGCTTCGGGCGTGCGGCTTTCGCCATGGCGCGCGTCGATTGCATCCAGGGCCGCCTGCAATCCGTTCGGCGCCTGGCGCTGCAGCAGCGCACGCCGCACCATCAAGGCGCCCCGCAAAGCCGCAAACCCGTCATGGCCGAGGCGCGCGGCCAGATGCGTCAAAGCGGCGTCGAACGCGCAATCCCCCTGATCCACCGCTGTGCGCCACGCGCGTTCCAGCAAGCGTTCGCCATCCACGTCATCGCCAATGTCAAATCCGGGCGAAACGCCCGACTCCAGCGGGAAGCGCCGCAACAAACGCTCACAAAAGGCATGAATGGTCAGAATTTTCACGCCGCCCGGCGCTTCCAGCGCGCGCGCAAACAAGGCCCGCGCCTGCGCCAGGGGCGGATTGTTCAGCGGCTCGCCGATCAGCGCGCGCAGCGCATCGGCGAGATCATCATCCCGCATCACGCACCATTCACCCAATCGCTCAAACAGGCGGCGCTGCATTTCCGCCGCCGCTGCTTTTGTGTAGGTGATGCAGAGGAATGCGCTGGGTTCAGCGCCCGTCAACAACAGGCGCGCAATGCGATCGACCAGCACTTTGGTTTTGCCGGACCCCGCATTGGCGGTGACGAAAACATTATGCAGCGGATCAGCGGCCAGGCGCTGACTGGCTGCCGCTTCGGCATAAGCTTTCTCATGCGGTGTGCGCGCCATCATGCCTCGCCCTCGGCGTCGGCCCATTCAGCGCGCCGCGCCAACACATCATAATCGGTGCGGCTCTGATTGATGAATTGCACGCGCGGCTTGCTGAAATAGGCGCGCTCTGGATTGGCATAGGCGTGCAGCAAACCCTCCAGATTGGCCAGCGCCTGTTCCCCCCCCTCTCCGGCGTCCAGCCCTATCACCCTGATCGCGTCCTCCGCTGCGCCGCCGATCTTGATATAGATCAACGTCTTCGGCACAGCCCGCGGCACGCCATCAAATCCCCCGCGCGCAAGCACCGCAGCCTCCAATGTCAATTGCGGCGTCAACCCGCTTTCCACTTGGTCTTTTGTGGGCACGCCGCCGACCTTTGCATCCAGCACTGCGCCAAAACCCTCGCTGTCTATATCGATGCGATCGGCGCGGCCACAGAGCTCAAGTCCGGATTCACTGCGCCACCGGCCCGGCTTTTCAAAATATGCGCGCACGCCGGCGCGTGTGCGATCGGCGGTGAACGCCACATAAGCGCTCAGCGAAGGCGCAAGCCGCGCCGCCTCCACGCGAATGCGCGCGGCGTCAAAACCGGAGGCGGCCAGCTGCCCATTCACCAGCGCGACCAGGCCATGCAGATCATTGCCCGCCTCGAACATCTGCAGGGCTTGGTGAATAGCGTTGCCGCGTTCGGTGAAACCAGCCCGCGCGCCAAAAGGGGCCAAAACGCAAAGGCCCAAAACGCGGCGCGCATACACCGCGTAGGGATCGCGGATCAGCGTCTCCACTTCGCTGAAGTTGAAGCGCCTTGGCCGCGCAGAAATTGGCGGGCGCGGTTGCGGCGGCGTGATCGGTGTGCGCGCCTCCGGCTGATCAAGTGTGCGCGCCAAAGTCAAAATGCGCGCCGCGCGATCGGCCTCAAAGTTTGCCCCGCCATCGGCAGCCGCGCACAGGGTGCGCAAGCGCCAAACCCATCGCGACGCCACGGTGGGTTGGCCATCGGCGCGTTTCGATCGCGTCAGCGCCACGTGCGGGCTGTTGAGCGCCTGCACCACATCGTGGGCGGCAAGACCAAGCCGCGCTTCCGGCGCGGTGAGGCCCAATGTCTGGCGCATCCCGCGCGACAGGAAGGTGTCTTCCGGCGGCGGCGCCGGCCAGCGCCCCTCGTTCAAGCCGCCCAAAATCACCAGATCACGGCGCAAAATGCGCGCCTCGAGCGGCCCCAAAATCGCAATCCGCCAATCGCCCTCGCGCGGTGGCGGCGCTGTCGCCGTCTGCAGCAGCAGCGTCAAAAGGCGCATCGCCTCGCCCGCCGTCACCGCCCCCAGCACATCGCCATGATCGGCCCAATTCATCAGGGTTTCCGCCGCGCGCGCGCCCGCATCCCCCGCCCATACCGCATCACTGCCGTGCAGGTTTTCCGCCGCCGCAATCAGCGCCTCAACAACCGTGCCAGCCATGCAGGAGCCAGCGTCATGCAGGCGCGATATCGGCGCCAAGGCGTGCGCAAATACCGCCGCCGCTTCACGCGGCGCGCCGTCCAATCGGGCCACGAGATCTGCAAGACGATGATGTCTTCGCGCGCCGCGCAAACCGGCGCGCTCAACCGCGCGCCAATCGCCCTCGTCACCAAAACGCCGACACAAAGGATGCGCCGCCAAAGCCGCCAGCATCACCGGATCGCCATCATCAACCAGTGCTTGCCCCAGCAGCAGCAACAGCCGCCCGATGGGCGCCTCATCCAGCGGCGCAGCGATCGTCATCAGCGGCGCCACGCCAAAGCGGCGCAACTTGGCTTCAACGCGGCGGGCCAGCGCGGCGTCCGGCGTGACCAGCGCCGTTGTGCGCGCGGGATCTTCAGCGATTTCGCGCATCATCACCGCGATGGCGCGGGCCTCTTCATCTTCGCTTTCGGCTTCAATGAGGCAAACGCCGCTGACGGCGGCCTGCGCCAAAGACGCACCGCCCGCCGCCGCCAAACGCACCCGCCAATCTGCGGTGGCGTCTGCCGGGGCCAGGGCCTCGCGCACAAAAACCCGGCGAGCATGGGCAGGCCCGCTTTCTGGTTCCCTTTGCAGCACGCCCACATCCGCGCGATCAAGCCGCAGAGCCGCGAGCGTCTGTTTCAAATGAAACTGCGGATGATGCGGCTCAATCGCATGCCAGGCAAGATCATCGCAATCAACATCGAGCCCCGGCAAGATTACCGCACCACGCGGCAAAGACGCCGCCACCTGCATCAAGGTGCGCGTCGCCGAGATTGATCCAGTCGACCCCGCAATCAGCACCGGTGTTGCAGGCGGCGCGTTGGTCCATTGCTGCGCCAGCGCGCGCAAGATGAAACTGCGCCGTGCAGCCGAATCCATCACGCCGTCCTGGGCAAGACGCGCGGGCCAATACTTGGTGACGATCTCCAGGAATGTCGCTGACGCCTGCCAGTGATGCGCCAGATGCGCCGCCTCCACCAGCGACGGCAAGCGGGCCCAATCCACATGATCGACAATGCTTTCCCCATCCAAGAGTCGCGCCAATTCATCCGCAAACGCCAGCGCGCGCACCGGATCGGCAACCCCGCCTGAAGAACTTTCCTTGGCGCGGATCAGCTGCGCCAATTCAAATCGCCGGCGCATTGGCGCCAAAGCGGGCGGCGCAGAAAATGCAATCGGATCGGGGCCCCACACGTCGGGATCATCGTCAAGATCGGCAAGCGGGCGAATGGTGGGCAACAGCGCCGCCCCGCCCATTGCCGCCGCAATCGCCTCGCCCAGCGCTGCGCCCGCGCGCCGGTTTGGCGCCAGGATCAGCGCTTCGCTCAGCGCCAGCGGATCATCCCGGCCAAGCGCCTCAATCATGGCATGCGCGGTTTCAGCGGCGAAATCCGCAGACGCCTGAATGGTAAAAACGCGCGCGCCGCCGGCGGCGAATAAACCCGTCATTGCCGCAACTCGCGATCCTGGAGATAGGCATTTGCATCCTGCACCGCCTGCGGATCGCCGACATGCAGCCAAAACGAACCCAATACCGCGCCAAACAGGCGCTGCTCGGTGATCAGGCGTTTCCAAATTCGCATGAAGGAAAATGGCGCCAGCGGTTCGCCCGCCACCAGCAAAGGATCCACGATCTGCACGCCTGTATAGGCAAAAGGCGCCGTCGCATCATCGCCGCGCAGGCGCAACGCCCCCGACGCGGTGCGATAAAAATCACCCGCTCCATCAAATCCCAGCGACTGACGGCGATCGACCAGCAGCAGGCGCGCGCCCATGATCTGGGAATCAAATCCATCGCCAAGATCGATCAATGGTGCGCCGCCGCCATCGGCCCAAAACGCGTCCGTGTTGCAGACAAAAATCGGCTCCCGCCCTAGATGCGCCAGGGCCTGACGCACCCCGCCGCCGGTTTCCATCAGGCACGCGCGTTCATCGGAGATGACGATCTCCAGATCGGTGCGCATGGTCAGATGCGCTTCCATCTGATCGGCGCAATAATGCACATTCACCACCGCGCGCTGCACGCCCGCATCAACCAGGGCATCCAATGTCCGATCAATCAGCGTGCGTCCATGCACCGCAATCAACGGCTTAGGGCGATGATCCGTCAAGGGCCGCATGCGCGTGCCAAGACCGGCGGCCAAAACCATGGCGGTATGAGGCCGCGTCATCGCGCCAATCTTTCGCGATCGACGCCTATTTCGGCGACAAATGCATTCAAATCCGCCAATCGCGGATGACGCAGATTGGTGAACAGATGCCCCCATTCGCGCGGCATGAATTGCGCATAACGCGGCTTATTGGCCCGATGCACCAGTTGCGCAAACCGCCCCAGAATGCGCATCGCATTCAGGCCGCCAAGCACGGCAAGTTCTTCGCGAAACGCCGCTTCATCCATCCCCGTGCGCTTGAGATATCGCCGGATCGCCGCTTCCGCCGCCATCGGGCTGACATCGCGGCGCGCATCCTGCAACAGCATGGCGAAATCCCATGTGCGCCAGCCGATCACGGCGTCCTGGAAGTCCAACAATCCCACACGCCGAAGCCCATCGCGCTGGGGCATCCAGATCAAGTTTTCGGCGTGATAATCGCGGATCGTAAACGCCCGCGGAAACGCCATCGCGTCGTTGATCAGATCATCGCGCAGCACCTCAAACTGTGCGCGCCGGGCTGGCGAGATGCGAATATCGGGCGAGGCGAGCGCGATATAGTCGACGAACAAATCAGCGTTCACCTGCAAAGCGAGGCGATCATAATCGAGCAGCGGCCATTGCGCGTGCGGCGCGCTGAGCACCGGATCAAACGCGCCGCCATGCACATGCGCCAAAACATCCGCAGCCGCACAATACAGCGCCGTTTCATCACCGCCATGTTCGATCACGCGCGCATAAACATCATCGCCAAGATCTTCGACAATCGCATAGCCGGCTTCGATATCAGCGCCGAGGATCATCGGCGACGACAAGCCCAGCCGCCCCAAATGCTCCGCCACCGCAACAAATGCTTCCACGCGGGACGCCGCAAGCCGCGCCGACGCATTCCACCCCAAGGCAAGGCGTGTGGCTTCATCCGCATCCGGCGGACAAGGCGGACTTTCTGCACTCGGCGGCGCATCCATCAAAATGGCGCGCCGTTCAGGCCCGATCAGGCGCTCATAACGACGGGTAGACGCGTCGCCCGCCAGGGGATGACGCGCAGCGTCGTCAAAACCGGTTTCCTGCAACAGCCGCGCCAAGGCGTCGGCCCGGCGATGGGCGGCGTCTGGCGGCGTTTCGTCTGTCATCGCAACTGTCCCATCCATTCAGGCGGCGCACCGCCGACATAGGCGATCTGCGCGATCCGGCCTTCAGGCGCAAGCAGCAGCCGAAGCTCCAGGCGCGGCGACGGCGCCCGTGCGCCCAGGCGCTGCGCCCATTCCACCAGGCACACGGCGTCGTCCATTGCCTCCTCCAGGCCCAATTCGTCGATCTCGTCGGCGGTCTTGAGGCGGTACAGATCGAGATGCCACACCGCCCCGCGCGGGCCGTCATAGATTTGCACAAGGGTGAAAGTGGGGCTGGGGGCGTCTTCATCGGGCCGGCCCGTCCAGGCGCGGATAAAGCCGCGCGCCAGTGTGGTCTTCCCAGCGCCCAAGCCGCCATCCAGCGCCACAAACAGCCCTGGCGCGGCAAAGCCGGCAAGGCGCGCGCCCAACGCCTGCGTCGCCGCCGAATCAGGCAGCACAAGGCTAAGCGCGCCCGAATCAGGGGAGGTGGAGGCCGACATCGCCGTGATGCTGGCAAAGCCGCCCCGCCCCGGCAAGCGCTGCCCTGGCTTAACCACCACCCTTGCGGCAGCCTGCGAAGTGCGCGACACCGCCCTGTCATCGACCGTCAGTCGACCGCCGACCCCATCTATGAGCCGCGCGCGCCATGAACAGCCCCTCGCACCCCGATTCAGCCATCCGCGATGCGCTTGACGCGATTGCCGCGGAAGGCCCCGCCTTGATTGCGGAAACGGAGGCCTGGTCGGCGGTCAATTCGGGCAGCTTGGAATTGCAGGGCCTTGCGCGGATGGCCGACATCCTGGAAGCGCGGCTGCAGGAATTGCCCGGCGATGTCGCCCGCATCGCCCTGCCCGACAGCCACCGCGTGCGCGCCGACGGCGTGACCGAGCCGCGCGCCCATGGCGCCGCCTTGCAGCTGTGCGTGCGCCCCGATGCGCCGATCCAAATCGCGCTGACGGGCCATTATGATACGGTGTTTCCTGCCCATCATCCGTTCCAGGCGCCGCGTCGGCTCAGCGACGACATCCTCAATGGGCCAGGCGTCGCCGACATGAAGGGCGGTTTGTGCATCATGCTGGCGGCGTTGCGCGCGTTTGAACGCTGCCCCGACAAACACCGTGTGGGCTATACGGTTTTGATCAGCCCGGATGAGGAAATCGGCTCACCCGCCAGCGCCAGTCTCTTGGCGGCGCTGGGCGCGAAATCGCATTTCGGCATGACCTATGAACCCGCCATGCCGGATGGCCGGCTGGCCGGGGCGCGCAAGGGTTCGGGCAATTTTTCGCTGATCATCAAGGGCCGCGCCGCCCATGTCGGGCGCGCCTTTCAAGACGGTCGCAGCGCGATCCTGGCGGCGGTAGATTTTGTGCAGCAGTTGGATGCGATGAACGGCAGGCGCGACGGCGTGACGGTAAATGTCGGCGCAATCGATGGCGGCGGGCCAACGAATGTGGTGCCGGACACTGCGGTGGTGCGGTTCAATATCCGCGCGCCTGATTGCGAAAGCCAGGCGTTTGCGCAAGCGGGGCTGGATCGGGCTGTGGCGCTGGCGTCTGCGCGCGACGGCGTGAGGGTGCATCTCGACGGCGGCTTTACACGCCCGCCCAAGCCCATGACGCCGGGTTTTGCCCGCATGCTGGCATGGACGCGGGACGCAGGCGCAACGATCGGGCTCGACCTTGCATGGGCGCCGACGGGCGGCGTGTGTGAGGGCAATAATCTGGCCGCCGCCGGTTGCCCCAATGTGGATACGCTGGGTGTACGGGGGGCGCATTTGCACTCCGATCAGGAATACGCGCTGATGTCGAGCTTTGCTGAGCGCGCGCAATTATCGCTGCTGCTGCTGGCGGGGGCGGCGTCTGGCCGGTTTGACCCGCGCGAGCTGCACGCATGAGCAATGCCGATTACATCGTGCGTCCCGCGCGCGCGCGCGACATCGACGATTTCCTCGCCATTCGCGCCCTCGCCGGCGCCGGCTTCACCAGCCTGATGGCGCCGGACGCGGTGTTGGAGGCGCGCCTGGGGCAAGCAGAAAAAACTTTCCAAACACACCGCACCGCGCCCGCCGCGGAACGCTATTGGATGGCGCTGGAACACCGCGAAAGCGGGCGTGTCGTCGGGTCTGCGGCGGTGAAGGGCAGCATTGGCGATCATCCGCCGTTTTTCAATTTCCGCATGTTGCAGATTGCGCAGGCCAGCGCCGCCGCCGAGCGGCGGTTTGATCTTGATGTGTTGATCCTGGTCAATGAATTCACCCGGTGCAGCGAAGTGGGCTCGCTGTTTGTGCATCCCGATCATCGCGTTGGCGGGGTTGGGCGTTTCCTGGCGCAGGCGCGGTATCTGCTGATGGCGGCCGATCCGCAGCGTTTTTCCCCGCTGGTGGTTTCAGAATTGCGCGGTGTTGTGGACGCGCACGGCCAATCGCCGTTTTGGGAAGCGCTGGGGCGGCATTTTTTCCGCATGGATTTTGCCGAGGCCGATCGTTTGTCGGCCACGACAGATAATCAATTCATCCTTGATCTGATGCCGAAATATCCGATCTATGCAGATCTGTTGCCCAAGGCGGCGCGCGATGTGATCGGCCAGGTCCATCCGCACGGGCAAGGTGCGTTGCGTTTGCTGCAGTGGGAAGGGTTTCGCTTCGATCGGGTGATCGACATTTTCGACGCAGGGCCATTGGTGGTGGCGGCGCGCGACTCCATCCGCACCTTCCGTGAGGCGCGCCGCCTGCCGGTGAAAATCGCTGTGGCCGCTGAAGCCGACCGCCCCGCTTTGCTGGCCTGCACCAGCGTGCACAATTTCCGCGCGATCAAGGCGCACGCCGCTATTGGCGCCGACAGCGTGACGATCGACGCCGCCACCGCCGCGGCGCTGCATGTGAGTGCGGGCGAGACCATTCTGAGTTGGCGCGAAGAGGCCGTGACATGAAACCGGGATTATATATCAACGGCGAATGGGAAGAAGGCGCCGGCGCGGAGATCGCCACGATTGATCCCGCCACCGAAAAAGAGGTGTGGTCTGTGCGGGCGGCAGATGCCGACGATGTCGCGCGGGCAACAGCGGCGGCGCATGATGCATATCCCGCCTGGGCTGCAACCCCATTGTCTGATCGTATCGCCGTGCTGGAGGCCTATGGCGCCCAACTCAAACAGGACGCGGAGGCGATCTCGGATGTGATTTCGCGCGAGACCGGCAAACCGAAATGGGACGCCGACGCGGAAATCCAGGCGATGATTGGCAAGATCGCGATTTCGATCAGCGCCTATGGGGAACGCACCGGCGCGCGCGCCGCGCCAATGCCGTTTGGCGCGATGCATCTTGCCCATCGCCCGCACGGGGTGATGGCGGTTTTGGGCCCCTATAATTTTCCAGGCCATCTTCCCAATGGCCACATTGTTCCAGCCCTTCTGGCCGGCAATACGGTGGTGTTCAAATCTTCCGAACTGACGCTGGCCACCGGCATCAGCCTGGCTTTGGCGCTGGCCAATGCAGGCCTGCCGCCGGGCGTTTTCAATCTTGTCACCGGTGGGCGCGACGTCGGCGAAGCGCTGATCGCGCAGGATGATCTGGCCGGGGTTTTGTTTACCGGATCCGTGCACACCGGCGCCGCCATCCATCGCCATTTTGCGGGCCGGCCGGACATTATCCTGGCCCTGGAAATGGGCGGCAATAATCCGCTGATTGTCTGGCCGCCGGCCGATATCGAAGCGGCGGCGGCGCTGATTGCGCATTCGGCCTTTATCACCAGCGGGCAACGCTGTTCGTGCGCGCGCCGCCTGATTGTGCCGGCGGGCGAAGCCGGCGATGCGATTATTGATGCGCTGGCAGCGTTCAGCGATCGGCTGATCGTGGGCGCGTACACGGAAGATCCGAAGCCTTTCATGGGGCCGCTCGTGTCTCGTTGCGCTGCGGATGCGGCGCGCGCATTTGAGGCCGAATTGATCGCCAATGGCGCCGTCAGCGTGCGCGCCCTGGGCGGCAAAGGCGCCTTTGTGCGCCCCGCCATTCTCACCCTGGATGATCCCGACATGGCGCCGGACGAGGAATGTTTTGCACCGCTCCTGCAGGTGCTGCGTGCACGGAATTTCGATGACGCCGTGACGATCGCCAACGCCACCCGCTTTGGCCTCGCAGCCGGCCTGATCAGCGACGATGCGGACCTGTGGGCGCAGGCGCAAACCCGCTTGCGCGCGGGCATTCTGAATTGGAACCGGCCCACCACCGGCGCCTCGAGCATGCTGCCGTTCGGCGGGCCTGGCGCATCTGGATCAGGCCGGCCCAGCGCCTATTATGCGGCCGATTATTGCGCCTATCCGGTGGCCAGCCAAACCGCGGAACGCGCCCAGACCATCGCCACGCTTGGGCTCAAAGCGTGAGCGGCGTTGAACTGAACATTGATGGCCTGGTGGGCCCGACGCACAATTATGCCGGCCTCAGCCCCGGCAATATCGCGTCGCAGAATAATCGCGGCCGCATCTCCAATCCGCGCGCCGCCGCCCTGCAGGGGCTGGAGAAAATGCGCCTTCTGATCGCGCTTGGCCTGCCGCAAGCGGTGCTGCCGCCGCAGGAGCGGCCAGACATTGCAATGCTGCGC
>JBIKVO010000388.1:0-3298 GCA_044356795.1 Caulobacterales bacterium | reverse complement strand
TCCTGGTGCAGGAGAGCATAGCCGTTCACAAGCGTGAACGTCGCGATGATCACATCGATTGTTTTTCGGGGCGTGACACCAAGCGTGCGCAACGTCCGACAGCGACGCGCAGCCTCGGTGGCCAGCGTATCGCTCAACATTGGCGCCTGGCGAAAGGCGCGCAATGCGGCTTCCATCCGCGCGGCGTGTGTATCGTCCCGCGCGCCCTGCAGGCATTCGAGCAGGACCAAATCGCCAACGATGATGTCGTTTGGGTGGGTGACGGCGCGCAGCTTTGTCACCGCCGGACTCATCTCATCTCGGAAATGGCCGATCCAAACCGACGTGTCGACGACGATCACGCTGCAGCGCCGGTATCGTCTCGGCGCAATGCATTCAGGTCACCTTCCCAGCCAATGCCGGCGAGCGCGCGTAGCGCGTCCCTGCGGCGTTGCTCGGCGACCAGAAGACGAAGACCTTCTTCCACGGTTGCGCGTTTGGTGGCGAGGCCGGAGATCGCCATGGCCTCTTCTAGCAAGTCGTCGTCAATATCGATGTTTGTGCGCATGAAGCCCGCCGATGTGTATAGAAGTCTAATTCTATACACATCCGGCTTGCCTCGGTCAAATCAGAACGGTCGCCGGCCAAATTCCCAGCGCCTCAGAGCAACCGAATCCCGCCGCTAAATCCGCCATGCGCGATCACCGCTTTGACGAACGCCTCGTCAGCCGTCACCAAGGTCGCACGTTCTGCAATGGCTGTCGCAAGGTAGAGGCAACCATAAGCGGGGTGATCGAGGGTGAGGGCCAAATCCTGCGCCTGCGCGGTCACACCCGCACTGGGTAGGAGCGTGACCGGCGCTGCGAGAATGCCCGCGAGCGCCCCTTGCGCGTCCGCCGCGCTGATCTGCTTTCGCCGCGCCTTCGCCCAAAGCACATTGGCGCATTCGATCGCCAAAAGCTCCGGCGCCGCCAAAACCTCGTTGACCAGAAGATCGCGGGCGCGGTCTGAGCCGGCTTCAGGCAGCGCCCATTTCAATGCGACGCTAGCGTCAATAATCAGCATTAACCATCTCTGCGGCGATCGGCGCGCAAATCCTCAAGGCTGTCAGGACCAGAGCCCACGACGATTTTTGACCGCACCGCATCGAGCCGTGCGAGCGCCTCCTGCCGGCTCAGGCCCACGGAGGCCGCCAGCGCCCGGCGCGCCTCCTCCTCCAAAGAGGATCCAGTCGATGCCGCCCGTCGCCGCAAAGCGTCGAGGACGGCGTCGTCGAGGTTACGAATGAGAATCTGGCCCATGTCTTAAGCTTACCAGCGGTCTGATATCAATGCAATCACCCTGCTAGAGCTTTCGCCACACGCCTTCAACAAGGCGCGCTTCAATCGGGCCCCAATATCGTCCATCAAAGCTGTTGGGCGCTTCGCCCAGAAGGAGAACTTCTTCGGCGCTCAGCATGCGGCATCCGCTCCAGGCGGCGGGGGATGTGTTGGGCTGGCCGGGCAAAGGGACCGCCGCCAGGTCAGCGCCGTTGATCTGGAAGCGGCCATTAAAGGCGCAGACCTCGTCCCCTGCCATGGCCGCAACGCGCTTGATGAAACGATCGGCCGGCCCATCGAAACCGCGCGCTGCAGCAAGAGCAGGTGCAACGTCGCGCGCGCGAACCGTAACGATGGCGCCGCGCGCCAGACCTGCATCGCTGCGCAGATAGAGCCCGACCGGCATGCTCGGCGAGTGATTGTAAAGCATCCAATCAGACACGCGAGGCGCTATGGTAAACGCCGCAACGACGCCAGCGGCGCGGACGAACAGCACCGCAAGTTTTCCAGCAGCGGTTTTGGCCATGGCAGCGCTGGAGCAGGAAGCGTGCCGGACCAGTTCCACCAAGGAGCTGAACCGGGAGATGAAAGTCGCCCTTTTGCATCAGGCCTCGACCACTGCGGCTTCGACTGGGGTTTCATCGACGGCTTCGGGGGCCGCTGCGGTGACGCCCATCAGGCCCAGCAAATAATCTGCCGCTGTCTGGGCCTTCGCTGCTGCGGTCAGAATCGCTGAAGCATTGTCTTCGAGCGCAGTCAGTAATCACCAGCAGCGAATAATGTGAAGGAACACGAGCAACACGCTGTGCTAGTTGAAGGACGCGGGCCGCGTCCTTCACATTATTTTTGTCTCGCTCAGAGTGCATCCAGCCATGCCATGACGCCTGCGTCGCGCTTCCAGCGTGGCGCTTTAGCGGGGTTGGAGGCCGCTTCGAGCAGATCGAGCGCCTTGCGTTTGGTCTCCAGATTGGCCTGGGCGTAGTGATTGGTGGTGTCGAGGCTTACATGCCCGAGCCACGATCGGATCACGGTGATATCGACGCCAGCGGCGACCAGGTGCACCGCCGTTGAATGGCGGAAGCTGTGCGGCGTCACCTTCTTCGCGGCGAGGCTCGGCACTTTCTGCGCAGCTGCGCGAACGCACGCGGCCAATTTGAAGCGCACGCCAGACGCACCAAGCGGCGCCCCATAACGATTGAGGAAGATTGGATCATCGGCGCTTCTGGGACAGCGTTTGAGCAGCGCCTTTAGCAGCGCGACCGTCTCTGGCCACAATGGGCAGATGCGTTCTTTGCGGCCCTTGCCGTGAAGCCGGACGAATGCGGGCGTATCGAAATGAACTGCGTTGGGTGTGAGATCGAGAGCCTCCTGAATGCGTGCGCCGGTATTGTAGAGAAACGACAGCAATGCGTGATCGCGTTGGCCCTCAAGCGTCGAACGGTCAGGCTGGGCGAGAATGGCCGCCACCTCCCCGGGATCGAGATAGATCGGCGCATGGATTGGCGCGCGCTTGCAGGGGATTCGCAACACGCCCGCGCAGTGCGCGGCGAGCGGCGGCTCACGTCCGGCGACAAAACCATAGAAGCTGCGGAGCGCCGCCAGACGACAATTGCGAGTGCCGATCGTGTCCTGGCGCACCTCTTCGGTGTGCAGCAGAAAGGCGGCGACTTGCACAGCCGTTAAGTCCGCGAACACAAGTTTGGCGACGGGCCGCCCGCACCGATCGGCGACGAAGCGTAAGAACAAGCGCCAGGTGTCACGATAGGAGCGGATGGTGTGCGGCGACGCGTTGCGCTGCGCGACCATCCAATCGCAGAAGAAAGCGCGCAGCAATTCGGGAAAGGGATCGGCTGCTCTCATGGCCGGTCTCCCGCGATATGGAGGTGCGGGGCGCTGAAGCGGCGAAACCGATCGCCGGCCTCCTGCAACAGCTCTTGCGTGACAGTGATATAGATCAGCGTCGAATTGATGTCGCTGTGACCGAGATAGGTGGCGAGGTG
>JBIKVO010000055.1:0-11854 GCA_044356795.1 Caulobacterales bacterium | reverse complement strand
AGACCGCACCAGGATCTGCAATCGGCAAGCATCGCGCGCACGCGGTCCGCGAGATAGGTAGAGAGGGGAAACTTGCCGCCCGCATATGCAGGAATTTTGGGTGCTTCCAGTCCTTGCGCGCGGGTCACCAGAGCGTCTGTCTCGACCAGAGCTTCAAAGCGCAAAATTTCGCCTGCAAACAGGAAGGTGTCGCCCGGCGACAGGCCTTCAATAAAGTATTCTTCAATCTGGCCCAAAGCGCGACCGGGAAAGCGCGCACCGCCGCCGGGCTTGCCATCCTTGGCGCCGCGCGGGCGCCCCATCAATCTCACCGTCAGCATCGCTTCTTCAATGATCGCGCCAACATTCATGCGATGCTGTTGCGCAATGTGCGGATTGCGCGCGCGCCAAAGATTGGTTTTCGGATCCTGCACGATACGGCGAAAGCGATCATACGCCCGCAACACATAACCGCCATCGGCGACAAAATGCAGGCAGGCGTCAAAATCCGCCCGCATCAGCCCGCGATACGGCGCAGCCGTGCACACCTCAGCATACAAGCGATCCGCATCGAACGGTGCACTGCAGGCGCAGCCCATAATGTGTTGGGCAAGGCAATCAAGGCTGCCCACACGCGCCGAGACGGCATCCTGCGCACCCGCGGCGACGGCTTCCTGTGCGGCTTTGCATTCCAGAACCTCAAAACGATTGGTCGGCGCGATCAGCGCGCGCGACGGCTCGTCCAGGCGGTGATTGGCGCGCCCGATGCGCTGAATGAGCCGCGAGGCGCCTTTCGGTGCGCCCATCTGAATGACAAGATCAACATCACCCCAATCAATGCCCAGATCGAGCGTCGACGTGCACACCACCGCGCGCAAAAGACCTTGCGCCATCGCATTCTCAACACGACGACGCTGCTCCACATCTAACGAACCGTGATGCAACGCAATCGGCAGCGTCTCATCATTCATACGCCACAATTCTTGAAACGTCAGTTCCGCCTGCGCCCGCGTATTCACAAACACCAAAGCCATGCGGGCGGTTTTGATGGCGGCGTAGACGTCGCGCATCAGATGACGGCCCGAATGGCCCGACCATGGAATCCGTTCGGTTGTTTCGATCACATTAACAACCGGGGCCGCGCCTGCGGGTGCAGAGATCAGCTTTGCATCCGGTGCAACCCATTGCGCCAGCGCCAAGGGATCGGCAACAGTCGCCGATAATCCAACACGCCGATGCTGCGGCGCCAGAGCCTGCAATCGCGCCAAGGCGAGGGTCAAAAGATCGCCGCGCTTGGTTGGCGCCAAGGCATGGGCCTCATCAATCACGATGCAAGATAGATCGGCAAAAAACGCATCCGCATGAGCGGACGCAATCAACAGACACACCTGCTCAGGTGTGGTCAGCAGAATATCGGGCGGCGCTGCGCGCTGGCGCTGGCGTTTGGCTTGCGGGGTATCGCCGGTTCGCGTTTCAATGCGCAAGCCCAAGTCCATGTCCGTACACGGACCAATCAGATTGCGGTGCACATCGGTGGACAGCGCCTTCAAGGGCGAAACATATAAAGTGTGCAGGCGGTGCGGGCGATCACGGGGGGCGTCCACAAGGGCGATCAAACTCGGCAGAAAACCGGACAGGGTTTTTCCTGCCCCGGTGGGCGCCACCAGCAGGCAAGACCGCCCCGCCCGCGCCTGCGCCAGCATCGCAGCCTGGTGATCACGCAGGCGCCAGCCGCGAGCCTCAAACCAACCCGCAAAACGTGCCGGCAGCGCCATTTCATCCGGTTTTGTTTTGGTAACCCGGCTTTTCACTGTCTTCCTTCACCCTTCTTCGACAGCCCATGACGTATGAGACGCCATGATCCGCACCCTCATTACCGCATGTCTGATCGCGGCGCAGCCCATGCTGGTGGGCGCCTGCACCGAGGCATCTCATGCAGCGGCCGGGCCCAAAGCGCACGCCGCCCTGCCAGACAAGGCCGACATCACAGACTTGCCGCGCGAAGCCGACATCGCCCGCCTGTTTGACGTCTGGGCGATGACGCTGGGCACGGGCGACGCCCGCGAAATGGCTGCGCTTTATGCCGATGATGCAGTCCTGCTGCCAACCGTGTCGAACAAGGCGCGCACGACGCCGGAAGCCATCCAGGACTATTTCACCCATTTCCAAGCCATGCGTCCGCGCGGAACCATCAACGAGCGCCACATCGCTGTTCTCGGACGTACGATGGCGGTGGATTCCGGCATCTACACCTTTGATATAGTGCGCGATGGGCGGGCGGATTATGTCGTCGCGCGCTACAGTTTTGTGTACGAAAAACGCGACGGGCAATGGCTGATTATCAGCCACCATTCCTCCGCCATGCCACAACCGGTGGACGAAAGGCCGCCTGCGCTCTCCGACGTCAAGACCGACGCAAAAATCGAAGCGCCGATGCAGACCGAAAAACACGCGCCTGAAAGACCAGACGCCGCCAAGCACGGCTCCCACCACTGACTTTCCAACGCCCGTACGCTACATCCCAGTGATGCGCGCGGCCACCCTGCTCACCTTGCGCCCTGAGGGCCTGTTTTGCCCGCTTGGCGATTTTCATATTGATCCCGTGCGCCCTGTCGCGCGCGCCGTGATCACGCATGGCCACGCCGATCACGCCCGCGCCGGCCACGAGGCCGTGCTCGCGACGCCCGAAACGCTTGCGATCATGGCGTCACGCTATGGCGCCCAGTTCACACAAACGACGCAAGCGTTGCGTTACGGAGAGGCTGTCAGCCTTAACGGCATAACTGTGCGCTTGATCCCCGCTGGCCATGTGCTGGGATCAGCGCAAGTGCTGGTGGAGCATCACGGCGCCCGGGTTGTCGTCACCGGTGATTATAAGCGGCGCCGCGATCCCACCTGCCCGGCGTTTGAACCCGTCGCGTGCGATATCTTCATCTCTGAAGCCACATTCGCGCTGCCCGTTTTCCGCCACCCCAACGACCGCGAGGAAATCGCCAAGCTGCTTGCCAGCGTCGCACAGTTTCCAGAACGAACGCATCTTGTCGGCGCCTATGCACTGGGTAAAGCGCAGCGCATTATCGCCCTGCTGCGGGAGGCTGGCTATGATGCACCGATCTTCGTCCATGGGGCAGCAACCGCGCTGTGTGCCTTGTACGAAACCTTCGGCGTTTCACTGGGCGATATCCGCCCCGCCACCATTGCCGACGGCGGCAAAAAACGCGATTTCGCCGGCGCCATTGTGGTAGCCCCGCCGTCTGCCTTCGCAACGCCGTGGGCGCAGCGCTTCGCCGACCCGCTGGACTGTTTCGCCTCCGGCTGGATGCTGGTCCGCCAGCGGGCCAAACAGCGCGGCGTGGAGCTGCCGCTGGTGATTTCCGATCACGCCGACTGGGACGAACTCACCGCCACTGCGCGTGAAATTGCCCCGCAGGAGCTGTGGATTACCCATGGCCGCGACGACGCCTTGGCGCGATGGGCGACGCTGACCGGCCTCACCGCCCGCGCTCTGTCGATGGTCGGCTACGAAGACGAAGCGGAGTAAAATGTCACGCCGTAAACGGCGGGCGCCCGGCAGCGATCCGATCCAACTCATCCTCCAGTTGGTCGGCGGCAAATGCGAGCGCGGCCCAAATCGCCGGCACCGTCACGTCCAACCGCTCCGCCGCCTGCGCCGGTGTCGCGCCAAGCCAAATCTCGGCGATCACCTCCTGCACCGACACCAAGGTATCTTCGATCAGCGGCAGGCCGTCACGGACGGCCGGGTCGCGGCGGATGCGGATCTGTGCCATAGCCTCTTGCGACCAATCCTTGTTCATGCTGAACCCCGTTTTACCGCATCAACGGCGCTGGGATCTTTAACGCCACACTGCCCACCGCCTCGTCTGTCTCGCACCAAGCGCCCAATATTGTGCATTGCAGCAACGTCATAAGCAGCAACGTCATAATGCATCGCACAAAGTCGCGTTGACGGCGGCCAAACGGCGGCCAATGAGCCAGATGTTCGCTACTGGACCTAGTGCGCATTCCAAACCAAGCAACCCCTGGATGTGCGACCGTTCCGATGCCCCCGAAACTCGACGCCGACAAAGTGCCGCAAACGACGATGCACGCAGTGCAAACGCATCGTGGAGCGCTTCCCTGAATTTGGCCACGCTGCGGTGGCAGAGGCACTGTGCTAGGTCGGGCGGGAGGCCGACGGACGCGCCAAATCGCTGCAGCGGCCAATAATCGCGCGGCGCGTTTTGATTGCCGGGCTGCTGGCCTTGGGGGCAGCCGCGCAATTCTGGCTGTTTCTGGCGATGCGGCCAACCGCCGCCGAGGCCGATGCGATCAGCCTGCTTGCAGAGGCTTTAATCGGGGGTCAATCTGAAAAAGCGCCTGAAGCGACGCGCGGTGCTGGCGGGACTACATCCATTGCGCTCGAGCTCGGACGTGATCGACATGCACCAATTGACCAAAGACCCGACCTTTCTACTCGGCAATTTTCAGCGCCGCACCGCCCATTCCACGGCCCGCGCGATGCGCGAATGCGAGCTTACCCGGTAACTGGAATCCTGCGCCGCAATGCTGGCCCTGGTGGGCAAACTGGCGGCCCTGCACGCTGAAGACATGCGCGACGCCGAGGTGAATGATGCCGTCAACAACATCGAGAGTTTAAACGCGAATCTGTGCCGGAAAATCTGGCAGAAGATCACCATTATCAAGCAACGCGATGAGGGCGATCAAGCCACACCACGGTAAAGCGGCGATTGTCGGCGCACATCATGCTTTTGCACCCAGCAGACAATCGCTTGCAACCCCGCGCAAAGCGATTAGAGTCATGCTTGGTTTTCATCAGCGAAAGGAGGTGATCCGGTGTCTCACTGTGTTCAATGGCAGGGTCAGATGGTGCGGGTCGCGCCTTTCGGGGCCGTTTCACCGTAATCCGATCATCTGCCGTCAGGCAGTGGAGGCCGCTTCCGGCGCAATCGCCGGAAGCGGCCTTTTGCTGTTTTGAGCCATGCATTCTGAACCATGCAACCGTGTGCGCCTCAGTGAAATTCCGGGCCGCGCTGTCGCGCCAGCAATTCAATCGCACGCGCAGCGGTTTTCCGCGCGAGACACTCAGCCTCGATCACCCGCGCCAGGGAACCGCCCTCCATCGCGCTGGCTTCATACGCACAGCCTGCATCGCGCCAGGCAATCCACGCCCGTTGCGCCCGTTGCAAAGTGCTGCGCTGGCCGCGGGTCTCGCTTTTCATCTGCGCGGCGTAAGCGGTGTTGAGCGCGACATCCCACGCCCCGCGAGACCGCATGCCGCAACTGATCATGCCCACCGTGGTTTCCGCCCCTGGCTCCCGCATGCAAGACTGGCCCACGACATCGGCGCACGCGTCGAGGGCGGCATAATCATTTGCGCGGGCGGTACAGGTTTGCACGGCGGCGATATCGGCCGGGTTTGCCTCACCCAGCGGCGGCGGGGCAAGGCGCGCGGATTGGGCGTGCGCGGCGCCCACCACCACAAACAAGCATAAAGCAAACACGTAGGTTTTCATCGGCCCAGTGTAGCGCAATTTCCGCAGCCCGCAATTGCGGCGCGGGGAACAACGATTGCGTCCGTCGGCGACGAGAAGACGGCCGCGCAGCACATCAGCGCTTTGAGGCTCAAACTTGCCGCCCGTCTGGCAATGCAGTTCCAGCGGAAGAGGACCGACCTGCTCCGTTATCAAGTCAGCGACAGCGCTTCGTCTTTTGCGCGCGCGGGGCTTTGAGGATGGCGGCGCGTGTGGCATCTCAAAAAGCGCCCAGCACAGAAGGCGCCGGGCTTGAGGCTCCAGCGCGCGGAAATTCAGACGGATCAGGGAGCCGCACTACGTGCAATCGAGCCGCCGCGGAAACGGGATCGTCTGTGTAAGGATAATCTGCGCACGGACGCAATGTGCAATGATTGATGCAATCGTGATACACGCGAATGATAGCCGGTTTTCAGGCCTGCCGCGGCGTGCGTGATCGCTGATGGCGCACATATTGCGCACGATCATTCGCATTTTGCGTCGGCCATACAGCCGCGTGCTGTAACATCTTTGGCCTGGTCGTAACGCGGCCATGCGCTCGGGGCGCATGCCAGCCATCGCAATCATGCACAGTATGCCGTGATAGAACGGCACGAACATCTGTTGCAAATTTGCCGAAGCGTTCACGCCATAGAGCGCCACACGCCCGCGAAACACATCGCGATCAAGTTTTTTCAGCCCCGCAAGCATCCCGCCACGACGATACCGCCAAAGCGCCATAAAGACACGCGCGAGTCGCGGCAGGGGTGAAGCAGGGCATGCATGCGTTACATTATGCGGGAGCATCGATCTCGGTCGGACAAATTTTTGTTTTGCACGTCGAACGCACCACTGACGGCCCCCTCAGTCTCGCTGTGCTCGTCAGCATCACGCCGGGGAGACGAAGATGTTGGTTGACGGCGTGTTGACGGGAAATGGCGTGGATAAAGGCCAAAGCGCCCTCATCCCTCGTCCATCAGTTCGCGCCCGATCAGGAAGCGGCGAATCTCTGACGTGCCCGCCCCGATCTCATAGAGCTTGGCGTCGCGCAGCAGGCGGCCGGTGGGATAATCATTGATATAACCATTGCCGCCGAGCGCCTGGATCGCCTCCAGCGCGACTTTTGTGGCTTGTTCGGCGGCGTACAAAATCGCGCCGGCGGCATCGCGGCGCGTCGTGCGTCCGGCGTCGCACGCTTTGGCCACCGCATAAACATAGGCCCGCGACGTATTCAACGCGACGTACATGTCCGCAAGTTTGCCTTGCATGAGCTGGAAATCACCGATCGGCTGCCCAAATTGTCTGCGCTCGCGCACATAGGGCAGCACCACATCCAGCGCCGCCTGCATGATGCCCAACGGACCCGCCGCAAGCACGGCGCGCTCATAATCCAGCCCGCTCATCAAGACGCGCACGCCTTCATTCAGCGGGCCCATGATATTGTCGTGCGGCACTTCGCAATCTTCAAACACCAGCTCTGCGGTGTCTGATCCGCGCATGCCGATCTTGTCGAGTTTTGGGGATACCGAAAACCCCTTCATGCTTTTTTCTATGAGAAATGCCGTGATGCCGCGGGCGCCGGCGCTGGCGTCGGTTTTTGCATAAACCACCAGCGTTTCCGCTTCGGGCGAATTGGTGATCCACATCTTTGTGCCGTTCAGCACATAGCGATCGCCCTTTTTGTCGGCGCGCAATTTCATGCTGACAACATCGCTGCCGGCGCCGGCTTCGCTCATCGCGAGACTGCCGATATGATCGCCCGAAATCAGCTTGGGCAGATATTTGGCTTTCTGGTCTGGCGTCGCCCAGCGGCGGATCTGGTTGACGCACAGATTGGAATGCGCGCCATAGCTCAACCCCACCGAAGCGCTCGCGCGAGACACTTCCTCCATCGCCACCACATGATGCAGATAGCCAAGTCCGGCCCCGCCCCACTCCTCTTCCACCGTGATGCCGTGCAGGCCAAGGGCGCCCATTTTGGGCCACAGATGGCGCGGGAAGGTGTTGGTCTTGTCGACCGCATCCGCGATCGGGGCGATTTCCTGATCGGCGAAGCGCCGGGTCATGTCGCGGATCTGATCGGCGGTTTCGCCGAGGTCGAAGTCGAAGGGGGTGCTGTTCGGGATCATGCCCATCGTTTAGGCCACCCACGCTAGAAAGTCACCGCGATGATCGCGCGCATTTCGGTTCTCCGCCAGGAGCAAGGCCGCGAACCATGGCTGATGCCTTGCCCAATATCTTGTGGGGCCTTTCATCGCCGCAAAGGGTCGAAAGGGCTGCGAGAACGGGGAGCAAGAGTTTGAAGATCCCGCACGCTCGCGCTGGGTATAATGAGTGTGTGGCCTTGGCCCTGTTGAGCTTCAGCGCGCGTTGATGATCGCAGCGCAGGCCTAGATCATGGCGCTGACCTTGCGGTCGGCTTTTCGGACCGCATGGCGATGCCTTTGAGTTCTTTGCGCTTGGCGAAGAAATTCTCGATGAGTCGGCGTCGATGTCGAGGGGCGCGATCCGTTGCGGACGCTGCGAGTTAACGATCTCTGCGCCGCGTTGGTTCATTTCTGCGATGATCCAATTGGCGACGAACGCTTTGTCGGCCCAAAGGGCGTCAAAGCCTATGCCTTTGATCAAGGGGGCCACGCCGATCGTGTCGAAGCGATACCCCGGCAGCAGAACGACGTGCACGCGATTGCCGAGCGCATCGGTCAAGGCGAGGATTTTTGTGGTCCAGCCGCCTTTGGATTTGTCGATCGCCTGATTTTGGGTCTCTCTGGAGCGCGGTGTCCATGGCGATGGACCGGAACTATGGTGGCGTCGATCATCGCATAGTCCATGTCGGGATCATCCGACAGCGCGTTGAAAATCTTCTCAAAAACACCGGCTTTGGGGCAGTCGTCGACGCGCTTGAACAGCGTGTTCCAATCGCCGAACGCGGCGGGAAGATCACACCAGGGCAAATGCGTCTTCACCGTCCACAACACCGCGTCGATGAACCGACGATTTCGCTCCCGCTGCGGCCCGGATCGCCCGGCTTGCCAAGGCGATGCGGCGCGATCTTTCCCCACTGGGCGTTCGTTAAAACCAAGCAAACCATGCAGAGCTCCGGAAAAAGGAGCTTGAATCAGTGTCCGCGTACTGTGTGAAACCTCAGTCTCAACAGGCCCTAGCCTGCCGGAGCGGGCGTCGGCAATTGCTGGCCGCGGCGCCCACCCAGAGCTTTGGCCAGATGATAGCCGGCCATCGCCGTCACCACCACGCCCGGCGCGGAGAACAACAGGAACGCGGTTTGGCCCGCATCAGAGAACAGCGCCCACGCGCCCATCACGATCAGCGCCAGGCCCGTCGCACCCAGCAGCAGGAAGGCGCGGGTTTCGGCCTCATCGCGGCCCTCCGGAGCAGACTCGAGCGGCGCCGAAGCCGGCATCGGCGCCTCGATTGCGGCCGCGGGCGCGGCGATCAAGTCGCACACTTCGGCCACCGGCGTGTCGAGCAGCAGCACATCCGCCATAGGCTGGCCAGACAAAACCATCGCGGTCGACGGCTCTGACTGCAGGATGTCGACCAATCGGTCAGCCACTGGGTCAACCGCCAGCCCGGCCACGATTGCTGGCGCGTCGAGATCGGGGGCGACCGCAATCGGCGCGCCTGCCAGGATGGCGGAGGCATGGTCGATGATCGGGCGCAGATACGCACTCGGCGCGGCTGGAAGCGTTTCGGCATCCAGGAACAGGGCCTTTTCGGCGGCGCGACGGCGCACCAGTACGTCAATCACCTGTGCGTCGCCAAGGGCTTCGGATTTGCGCCACGCATCGAACGCGCAGGCCGCCGCGATCGGCTCGCCAGCATTGAGATTTCGCAACACATCGCTGCGCTTGAAGGCTTCGGCGCCGATCGAGAAGGCAAAAGAAGCCAGCGCATCAAACTGGTTCTGCCTGAGCGGCGCCAGGACACGCTGGTTTAGCAGCGCCACGATCGGGGCGAGATCGGCCCGCAGGGCCTCGTCCGCCTCGGTCCGGGTCATGGCGTCCGGCGCGGCCTGGACATGGCCGAAGCCGACAACATGGCGGCCATCCGGAAGGCGTGCGGGCTCGGCGCGAAAGCCCTCAAAGCGCTGAATCAGCGCGATGCCTGTTTTCGAAATCGCCATCGCCTGGGTCGCCATCTTCGGTCCTCGTGTTTGTCCCAAACCGGAACGCCTCGCGTGGGAGGCGTATGGTCAGAGGCAAATTCGGGGCCGAAGCGGCGTGACGGCCCAGTCGGGCGGCCAGCCTGGTTTTACTGGACGGGTGGCGTTGGCGTGGTCGCAGGCGTGGCTTGCACCGGTGCAATCTGCGGGGCTGCGGTTCCGGCCGCGCCGGCCACCTGCCAGTTCTGCACTGCCTCGCGGGCGATATCGTTATTCGGCCGGGCGATCAGACCGCCGCGGTTCGGCAGCAGCACCTTGAACTCCGCCCCCTTCACCATCGGCATATAGACAGCACTGCCCTGATACAGATCAAACGCTGGCAGCCAGCCGGCGCCCTTGATGATCGCCATCATGTCGAGGCCCATCGGGTCGGTGTAAAGGTTGGCGGCCGAGCCCACGCGGCTGTTCACATCGGCAACGCTTTCCCAATCTCCGGCGATCCGCTCCAGACGGGCATGGGAGTCAAGGCCAAGAATATTCGCCCACGGCTTCCAGATCACTTGGCGCGCTTCCATCCGCCAGCGATTTCCCTGAATCGGGGCGTCGGTGACGCCGCCGCCATCGGCCCGCGTGACGGTGGCGATAAAGGCAGTCGGGTCAGCGCCGTCAGCGTTCTTGAAGCTGACGGTGGCGATCTCGGTCTCTTTCGACAGGCGCGTATAGGTGAGGATGTTCAGCGCCAAAAGGCCAAACACCGCCGCCAGCGACAAAAACAGCGCCCCGCCCAGGGTCCGCGCGCCGCCGCCCAGCACCTGGCCGCCGAAAATGCGCCGCAGGCCAACCACCAGCAGCAAAAACCCAATCAGGCCCAACAGAGCCGGCGCCACCCACATCACCATATTCATGTCCATCGCACTCTCCCCGTGCTGACTTGGCCCATTGCTGAGCGACGCGCCCACCTGCTCCCCGCAGGCGGCTTCTTGTTGGTTACACTTAGCCTAAAGCCGACGATTGCGCCATGGCCGCAGCTTCCCCCCAGCGGCCGCGTTCAGGACGCGCTGTGCAGCGATAGCGCGGGCGCGGCGGCTGAACCCCAAGCGTGCGCCGGGGCCGTGATGGCTGGGGACGCGCCGGTCGCACTCGCCGCCAGCGCCTCCATCTTCTGCGGCCGCCATTCCATCAGCATGGCAAACAAACTGGTCAGCACCGTTAGCCACGCTGTCATTTTCCGATCACGGTCGGGGCGGGTGGTTAAGACCACAAATCGATTTCGCGGAAAGCGAAAACGCACATAATAGATGTCAAACATGTTTGGCGCCTGATTAGCGAGGGTAGGCCGCGCAAAAGCGCCAGACGAACCCTGAGCCCATGCCTTGTTAGCCTTCATGGTGTGCGCTTCAAACAATTGCGCACGCGCTGTCGTGATTGCATCCAAAACACGGTGCGGGATGGCCAAGACTGCGGCGGGATCGTCTGGCTTCCATGCTCGAGCAATTGCTCTGTCATGCGCGCGGAAATTGTTTCGCCGCTCTGCTGAGCGTCGCTGGCGTCGTTGTAATTTCACCAACTGAAATTAACACATACTGCGCCGGAAGATCGGCAATATCGCTTTTCTCATGGCTGAAGAACGTCGTCGTCTTCGTTGACGCTGGCTTCGTCAAGGGCGCCTTCAGCGTTGCATGCCGAACCGTGTACAGCAGGCGCTTTCGTTCGCGGCCCCACCGATCCTGATACACATAATAAAATGCTCAGTCGGCGCCGACCCCATCAAGCGCTGCGCCTAGAATATCGCGCGGCAGTCGAACCTGCCCCGCCTTTACATTCGTGGCGTTGGGCTTCAAGCCAAGGGACCGTGCGTGGCGCTTTGCGTATTGCCTCTGTAGACGACCACGATAAACCAGATCGTGGCCAGAATAATGAAAATCAGCGCCAGGGTCCGCCCCCAGGGATTATCAAATACCGACCCCAGCACCACCAGAATTTGCCCCAAGGCCGCAGCCGCAGGCGACGCCAAAAGCCCTGCCCACGCCCCTGCCGCCTACTCACCCGCCTGCAACCACCAAACCCCGATATCCATCACCCACCCCGCGCCAAGGCTTATCAGCGCCCCGGATCATGACAGGCACGCGATCAAACCGCGTTGGCGGCGTCTATGGCCTTTCCCTCCGCGATGGGCTGGCCGATAAGCGCGCGCCGTGCTTGATGCAACCAGGACACACAA
>JBIKVO010000387.1:0-3317 GCA_044356795.1 Caulobacterales bacterium | reverse complement strand
CACGGCGCTGTCGACGCCCTCAAACAGGAAGCTCGTGCGTGGGTCTTCTCCGGCCGGCATTCGCCTGTAAGGCTGCGTTGGCGCCTCGTCGCCCTGGGCGGAATATCCGACACCGACCAGTCGGTTTGGTGGCCGCCCTAGACGACGCCACAGCCCGCCCAAGCCGCCGTCCGACTGATGATGATACTCACCCGGTGGCTCCGCCCACATCCGGATGCCGCTTTCGGCGCGGCGAACCTCCATCACATGGGGCGCATCCGGCAACATCGAGACGCGCCAGTAAAATCCATTGCCGCCCAAATAGAGCAGACGGCCGCCGCGCCCTTGAAACGCTTCTATGGCGTCTAGGGTCTCGCGACTTTGATACTCGGGATGCGCGCCAGTGACCAAGACGGCGCAGCCCTTCAGGGCTTTCACGCCCTCGCGGTGCAGATCGTGATCGGTGAGGACGCCGTAGGGTTCGCCGATCCACTCGAGCCAGGCCAAAATGCGCAGATCGTCATTCAGCAGCGATTGACCGCCTGCCGCCTCGCCGAGAAAGCCGGGCGTAAGGTTGAGCGTGGGCCGATGCGTGGAGACCAGCCCAATGCCGGAGCCGTCGCGATGACGGCTGTAGGTGGATAATCCAAAACCGCGCATCCGGCCGACGACGTCCGGGTAGGCTGCCTCAAGGGCTGGGGCGCTAGGGGAGGCCCAAAGACTGTTGGCGTAGGCGAGGTAAGACAACGTCGAGGCCAAAAAGACAATCTGCGGCGTGGTCCGGGGGCGGACAAATAACGGAATGCGATGGGTTGGACCGCCGGAGGCATGGGTCAACGCAAAGGCATAAACGCCTGAAGAAAGGTCTTCCGGCAAAGCGATGTCATGAACGCTGGGCCAGGCGCAGTCAGCGATGTCATCGTCATGGAAGTGGATCGCGTCGTAGTGGGTCGGCGCTTGGCGCCAGTCATGCGCTTCCCCCGTCCAGGCCGGGCCCGTCACGGCGCGTTTGGGCGCATTGACCAGTGCGAGGGCGCGACCTTGCGGTCCCATTCCCGGCACGGTCTGGGTCGTCATAGCAACGCTAAAGTCCCAATGCGCGGCAAGTGCCCCATCCAGCGTGAACGCGGGGCCGCTGATTTTGCCGCTATAGCCCTGGCCGAAGCGGAGAGGGCCTTTGACCGGCGCGGACGTCCCTTGGGCGCTGAAATTGAAGGCCGGGCGATAGGCGGCGCCCGCGCCTATCGGCACTAGCCGCAAGCGCACAAGGCCCTCACTTTCAACGGACGCGGACACCTCGGTCCATTCCCGGGCCTGCAGCGGCGCGCGGACTGTCACGCCTGCAGCGCTGAACACAAGAGCGCCGTCCGACAAGTTTAAGCGAGCTCCATTCCCCCACACGAGGATATCGCCTCGATCCGTCAGTCCAGGCCAAAGGCGCAGACGCCATAACCACGCGCTGCCCAACGGGGCTTCCGGTCCTTGCGCGCACTCGGCAAAGGACCCGGCGGGCACGTCCCTCGGCTGCAGGTCTAAAGTGATCGCGGAGCCGACCTCGGAGGCGACATAGGCTGTCGGCGTTGGCGCGCCTTGCAGGCCAACCAAACGCTCAAGCTGGCAAACAGTCGGCCCGTCGCCGGCCGCCATCAGCGCCACTCTGTCGCCCGGCAGGGGACTGAAGGCGTGGCAATAGCCTGCTGGGACAGACGGCATCATGACCCCGATTTTCCAATTTGACAAAAGAATGGAAAAGATTTTCTAGTGTGTCAATGAAAACGCCGCCCGAAGACGCCGTCTCCGACGCCCCACCGCCGGAAGGCGCTGCGTGCGACGTGCTCGTCATTGGGTCTGGGGCATCAGGGTTCGCCACAGCGCTGACGGCGCGGGGCCTCGGCCTGGACGTGATGATGGTGGACAAGGCGGCCCAGTTCGGCGGCACCAGCGTGTCTTCCGCCGGCGTCATCTGGGTCCCGGGGAGCCGTCAAGCCGTGGCGGCAGGCAAAGCAGATAACCCGGCCGATGTGCTCGCTTATCTCGCGGCAGAGGGCGGCAACGCCCTCGATCACGCCAAGGCAGAGGTTTACGCCCGGCGCGCGGCGGACATTCTGGCCTGGTTTGAAGACCATACGGCCCTTCGCTATGCCCTGGCGCCAGCGTGGCCCGACTATCACCCGAACCAACCGGGCGGAAGCGCCGGCGGTCGATCGCTGGGCCCTGTTGCGTTTGATGGCCGCACCCTGGGGGCGCATTTCCCGCGGCTTCGGCCGCCTTTGGCTTCGACCATGATCCTTGGCGGGATGATCGTTGGCCGGGAAGATCTGATCCACTTCTACGGCATGCAGCGGTCGTGGAAGTCGTTTGTTCATGTGGGGCGCCTGTTCGCCCGCTATTGCGCGGATCGGATGAGCTATTCCCGCGGCACGCGCCTCTCCAACGGCAGCGCGCTCATCGCCATGTTGGCGCACAGCGCCTTCAGCATCGGCGTGAAACTTCATCTGAATGCGCCTTGTGAAAGGCTGGCAACGGATGAAGCCGGCCGCGTGACAGGAGCCGTTATCGCCGGGCGCAGCGTGACTGCGAAAGTCGCGGTTGTTCTGGCCAGTGGCGGCTTCCCCGGCAGTGGGTCATTGCGCGCCCGGTTCTATGAGCATGTCGCCCAGGGTCGAACACACCACACGTTGGGGCCCGCAGAGAACACCGGCGACGGCCTTGTGGCGGCGGAGGCCGTGGGCGCGGCCGTCGCCGAGGTCGGTCGGCAACCCGCGGCCTGGACGCCGGTGTCGCTTGTTCCCATGAAGCAAGGGCTCGTTCCGTTTCCGCACTTCTTTGATCGCGGCAAAGCGGGCTACATCGCGGTGGATCGCAGGGGCCGCCGCTTTGTCAACGAGGCCAAGTCATATCACGACTTTGTCCCCGCCATGATCGCGGCCTGCGCC
The DNA here is from genome assembly GCA_044356795.1 of Caulobacterales bacterium. Lineage (GTDB taxonomy): Bacteria > Pseudomonadota > Alphaproteobacteria > Caulobacterales > Aquidulcibacteraceae > JBIKVO01. The sequence continues at coordinate 402 of JBIKVO010000387.1, read as the reverse complement.
CAGGATGAGGAAATCAGCTGCCACCTGATTTGCGATGCCGAGGCGATCAAGCGCTATGGCTTGGGGATGGCGCCGCCGGCACCCGGGAGCCTCGCCCCCCACGTCCGCTCCGGTTACATCAAGCGAGGCGAAACCCTGCGCGATCTCGCTAGCCAGTGCGGCATCGACCCGGCAGGGCTTGAGCAAACGGTGGAAGCCTTCAACCGCCACGCCGAACAAGGGGAGGACCCCGCCTTTCACAAAGGCGGCGACGTGTATGAGCGCTTCAACGGCAGCGCGGGTCAAAATCCCAACCCTTGCGTCGCTCCGCTGAAACGGGCGCCGTTCTACGCCATCAAGCTTTATCCCGGAGACATCGGCTCGTTTGTCGGCCTGCGCACCGATGCCGAAGGCCGCGCCCTG
>JBIKVO010000481.1:0-3329 GCA_044356795.1 Caulobacterales bacterium | reverse complement strand
TTAGTAGCTGCTGTTTCTTTAGGAATGTTAGTAGCTGGGACTCGTTTTGTTGTTGATCTATTCCATCCATTATCATCTGGTTTAATTTTTAAATAGTTTAATGCTTGTTCAATTTGTTTATCCTGAAGTGCTTGGTTTGGTTGAAGTTCAAGTATTTTAGTAACAGGATCTAATTCATTTTTCCAAAGTTCAGGTAGATTAGCTGGATAATTTTTAAGAACTCTTCTTTTATTTCTAGCTTGAACGTCATCCTTGTTTTCAAAACGTCTTAGTTCTGCCTGAGGCACTTTATAATTTGGAAAATTTTGATGATTGTATTTTGGATTATTTAAAAAATCAATTAATTCATTAATAGTTGATTTTTCTATTAAATCCATTATTATTTTTTGCACATTACTTGGTAACGGTTTACCTTTAAAACCTAAGAAATTCGCATATCTTTGATAAAATTTCTTTTCTATGTCTTGTATGTCTTCGGTTGAGTACGAGCCTTGTTTCTGTATAAAACCAAATTTTTGTCCCGGTTTTGGTGGTAATGTTTTAAATGATATTTGAGGATTTGTTGAGTTTTGCGTTGTTTGTCGTGGCGTTGGATTATTCCTTGTTTGTTGTGACATTGGATTATTCCTTGTTTGTCGTGACGTTGGATTATTCCTTGTTTGTTGTGACGTTGGATTATTCCTTGTTTGTCGTGACGTTGGATATCCATGAAAGTCTGCTTGAATATTTAAATCGTGTAATGCTTGTCTAATTTGTTGCTCTTGAAGTGTCTCACCTGGTTTAACTTCAAGTCTTTTTATAATAGGACCTAATTCATATACTCCAATTTTAGATAGATCCGTCCAACTATTTTTATCATCTCTTCTTTGATTTCTAGCTCGAACGTCATTTATGTCGTCAAAACGTTTTAGTTCTGCTTGAGGCACTTTAAAATTTGGAAAATTCTTATGATTGTATTTTGGATCATTCAAAAAATCAATTAATTCAACAATAGTTGATTTTTCTATTAAAGCCATTATTATCTTTTGTACATTACTTGGCAACGGTTGACTTTTGTAGCCTAAGAAATTTACAAATCTTTCATAAAATTGTTTTTCTACACTTTGTATATCTTCGGTTGAGTATGGAACAAAAAAAGGATTTTTCTGTATAAGAGGAAATTTTCGTTTCGGATGTTTTGTTGTTCTAAGTGCTATTTGAGAATTTGGCAAAAATCCTCCCATATCTGAAGTAACACCTGGAACAGCAGCAACTAAAGCTCCTGGTCCATAATTAATGCCAGAGTCATTATTTTCTCTATAACCAATTCTAGAATCGTCCTGAACATTACTGGAAGAGCGTTTTTTAGGATTTCTATTTTCAATTTGCTTTAATAACTCAACTTGAGTTTGTAAATCTATTGTTGTTTGTGAGACATTTTGTTGTATTCCTTGGAAAGTTGATCCAACTCCCACCATAGTTTTGTTTATATTGTTTACCATTCTTTGAGTTTCGGTAAACTGCTTGTTAGCTTTAATTTGAACTTGAACTTGATTTTCTATAGCTGAACTAGATTTTGACAATTCACTTACAACTTTTTTAACTGAATCTCCAGCTTTACTAAAAACGTTTTGCAAATCATTGTTAGCGCTATTATATTCTTTTACTAAATTATCTCGAACAGTATTAACTTTTTGAACAAATACTTGTCCGCTAGGTAGTTGCTCCAATAAATTTTGTTGCTGTATCTGAAGCGATCTAATTCTTTCTTTGTCTGAGATTACTCTTTGTTGATAATCTATAGCTGTGTTTAAGCCATTACTAAGTTCATCTATAAATTCGCTAATTGTGCTAACAAATTTAGTAAACTCATTCTCAGAAATGCCTTTTAAAGCTGTGTTTATTTTTGATTTATAAGAATTAAGTTCTAATTGAATCCTAGCTTTCTTGATTTCAATTTCAATATCTTTTAATTGCTTAAACAAATTAAAATTGTAATCTGCTACCTGTTGATTTAGTTCTTTAATTTTTTGCTTGTAATCATATCTTGAGCGTGCTAATTCTGCTTTGTTTTGAGCTAATGCCGCAGTATCATCTCTAACTTGTTTTTTCAGCTCTTGGTATTCCTTAGCTTGTTCAGTGGTAAATTCACCTTCAGAAACAAGATACATTGCTCTTAAAGCTTTTACTTTGTTATTTAAAACAAGATCTAATCCAAATATTTTATCCTCTATTTCATATATTTTAGCTTCAGAACTTGCAAAATCAATGTCTCCTTTTGTAATATTATTTAACGAATAAGGAGTCTTGTTAATTCCTTTAAAAGCTGCGTCATATAAACTTGATTCTCTAACTGATGCAGAAGTTTGTATTTCTGACAAATATTTTTCATAAGCTATTTCAACTTTGCGTAAAGCTTTTTTAGTTTCTGCATAAATTAACTCTAACGGCTTTACAGGAATTAATTCTAAAAAGGTTTTTTTACCATCTTCTCCTATTTTTTGTATTTCTTTACCTTTTTGTATAAATATGTTTCTTAATGCTTGTGGATAATCTTTAGCGTCTTCTTGTATTTTTTTACCTTCGCTAATCATGTTATCAAACTCTTGAATTATGTCGTCGTTTTCTTTTGATAATTCGCTTCTTTGTTTAAGCTTAATGTTTATTTCTTTGTCAACTTTTTTAGCTGCTTCTTGTGAATCATACGTATTTTGGTCAATTAAAGCTATTTTCTTTGCTCTTAGTTCATCAATTTCTTTATCTACTTTATTAATTTTTTCGTTATTTGGTTGTAACCTTTGTGCTGTAGATTGTTTTGTCTCTTGTGTTAAACCTTGAATTTGTATTTCTTTTTTATACGATACAATATTGTCGTCAAGACTCTTTAAGTTTAAAACTATTTGTGTAGCAGCTTCTGTCATTTTGTAGTCAGTATCTCTGACAAGAGCTTTTTTAAGTTTGGGATTTTTTTCTAAATATTTCGCGACTCTTTCATCACCAATATCTACTCCTGGATTGCCAGAATATTTTACTAAATCATAAATAGTACCTTCGTAATCATTTAATCCTTCTTTTGAGTTTTCTGCTAAAGCTCGGTTTACACTTTTAATTACATCATCCATTGTATATCCTTGAGACTTACCCCCAAAAACAAAACCAATGTCTACTTGTAATCCTTTAGAAGGAAGTGAATCTGATAAATTTCTAACTCCAGTTGCTACTCTGTCAATAGTATCGCCACTATTTTTTGCGGCTTTATCCATTCTTTTGAAAGATTCACCTATTGACGTTAAAGAAGCATTAATCGCCAATGCCATTTTATTGATTGATTCTTGTACTGGATTGCTAAA
>JBIKVO010000054.1:0-11906 GCA_044356795.1 Caulobacterales bacterium | reverse complement strand
GGCCTTGGGTTATGCAGACGGGGCGACGCTTGCGCACGCAGATGATATTGTCTTGACGCCACAGCCTTGAGGAGAATTGGCGATGAGCTCCGGATTATTGGCGTTGTTGGATGATGTTGCAGCACTCGCAAAAGTCGCTGCGGCCACCTTGGACGACGCCGCAGCGCAAGCAAGCAAGGCTGGCGCCAAGGCCGCGGGCATCGTCATCGACGATGCTGCCGTCACGCCACGCTACGTGGTCGGATTCGCAGCCGAACGCGAATTGCCCATCATTTGGAAAATCGCGAAAGGTTCACTGCGCAACAAATTGCTCTTTCTGCTCCCTGGCGCGCTGATTCTTTATCTGTCAGCGCCATGGCTCATCACACCGGTGCTGATGATTGGCGGCGTGTATCTGTGCATTGAAGGGTTTGAAAAAAGTGTCGACGTGTTCAAACGCGATCATGCCGAAACCATAACGCAAAAGAGCGAAGGTCTTTCTCCCCAAGATCTGGAGAATGAAAAGGTCAAAAGCGCGATCCGGACGGATTTCATCCTGTCGGCGGAGATTATGGCGATCACGCTTGCGGTATTGACGGAAGCCATCAAAGATATTCCAACGCTCGCCGTTGTTCTAGGTGTTGTCGGCGCCGGCATGACAGTGCTGGTTTATGGGGCGGTCGCGATCATTGTAAAATTGGACGACTGGGGCGCAGCGATTGCACGAAACGGCAAGGGCGCTGTTGCGGCCGTCGGGCGCGGAATCGTCGCTGGGATGCCGCATTTTCTGCACGGGCTCAGTTTGATTGGGATGGTGGCGATGCTGTGGGTAGGCGGCGGCATCATCATTCACGGGCTGCACCAACTCGGGCTCGCCTGGCCTGAACAGGTCATCCACCATCTTGCCGAAACAGCGGCCCATGGTTCTGGGGCATTGGCCGGTTTTGTTCATTGGGCCGTGACGGCCGGAATTTCCGGCGTGGTGGGATTGATCATCGGAGCGGTATTTGCGCCCCCCTTTCACCACTATCTTTTGCCCATGATATCGCGCCTGCGCGCTGGCCAAACGGCTGCCGCCGGTCACCGCACGCACTGAGGGAGACATATGGACGACGGAACGGATCTCACCAGCGTGATGCATGCGATGGGCGTGCGCGCCCGCTTGGCTGCGGATGCCGCGCGCACCGCAACGCCCGCCCAGCGAACCGCAGCCCTGACAGCAATCGCCTCCGCCTTGCGCACGCATTCAGACGCCATCCTCGCCGCCAACGCGACCGATGTCGCGCGCGCGCGCGCGGACGGCTTGGCCGAGAGCTTTATCGATCGCTTGCTCTTGGATGCACCACGGATTGACGCCATCGCGCGCGCGGTTGACGAAACCGCAGCCCTGGCCGACCCGGTCGGTGCTGTGATCGCAGCATGGCGGCGCCCGAACGGACTGGCGTTTGAGCGTGTGCGCACGCCGCTTGGGGTGATCGGACTCATCTTTGAAAGCCGCCCCAATGTTGCAGCGGATGCAGGCGCCTTATCGCTGCGTGCGGGCAATGCCGTGATTTTGCGCGGCGGATCAGACTCCGTAAACTCCGTGTCTGCAATCGTTGATGCGTGCAGGGCAGGCTTGCGGTCCGTCGGCCTGCCTGAAGATATCATTCAATCGGTTCCCAGCAACGACCGCGCCGCCGTGGGACTGATGCTTGCAGGCTTGAACGGCGCCATTGATGTGATCGTACCGCGCGGCGGTAAATCACTTGTCGCACGGGTGCAGTCGGAAGCGCGTGTGCCGGTATTTGCCCATCTTGAGGGCCTTTGTCACACCTATATTCACGCTCACGCCGATCCCGATAAGGCCATCGCGATCACAGTGAATGCGAAAATGCGCCGTGTGTCTGTTTGCGGAGCAACCGAGACACTATTGATCGATGGCGCGCTGGCGACCTCGATTCTTCCGCACATCGCAGCGGCCCTGCGTGACAAAGGCTGTGAATTGCGCGGCGATGATCGCGCCCGCACGATCGTTGCGATGGCGCCCGCGACCGACGAAGATTTTCGCACTGAATATCTCGACGCGATTTTGTCGGTGAAAATTGTCGACGGGCTTGACGCGGCCATTGCCCACATCGCCGATTATGGATCCCAGCACACCGATGCAATCATTACCGAAGATGCAGGCGCGGCCGAAGAATTCTTGACCCGCGTGGACAGCGCCATTGTGCTGGTCAACGCGTCCACGCAATTTGCGGATGGCGGTGAATTCGGTTTTGGCGGAGAGATCGGTATCGCGACCGGCCGCATGCATGCGCGCGGGCCAGTCGGGGCCGAGCAACTGACGACATTCAAATACAAGGTGCGCGGCACAGGCCAGACGCGGCCTTAGATGCCAAACGAAAAGGCCGCGGCAAAGACATCGCCAACAATCCCCGATATCGCAGGATGAAAGACAAAATCCCTTTGCACTTTTCCGGCATGCGGATCGGACTGATGGGCGGATCGTTTGATCCCGCTCATGAAGGCCATATGCACTGCGCGCGAACCGCGATGAAGCGACTGGGCCTAAACCAGATTTGGTGGCTGGTTGCGCCGCAAAACCCTCTGAAGGCCAAGAGCGCACCACTCGATCAGCGCGCCGCCAGCGCCCGCGCCATCGCCGTCAATCCGAGATTTGTCGTGACCACATTCGAAGACGCATTCGGATTGGCCTACACCGTGGACACAATCTGCTTCCTCCGCACACGGAGCAAAGGGGCGCGTTTTGTATGGGTGATGGGGGCAGATGCACTCTCCACATTTCACCGGTGGCGTCGGTGGCGCACCCTTTTGGCGACAATCCCGGTGGTGATCGTACCCAGGCCAGGCGCCGGGCCTGCCATGGGCAAAGCATTCGCCAATATGCCGGCGGGCCGAACATCAGCGGGCGCCTTGCTGACGTCGCGCCCGCCTGCCTGGACGCGATTAACTGGCCCCACCAAGCCGCACGCGTCCCGGATCATTCGGGCGCAAGCCGCCGTTGGGCGCACGGGCGAGTCGGGCTAAAATACCCTAATGACCCAACCAACCCTGCAACCAACCCTGTCTGTGTTGCGCCTGCCGCACGCCCGCGATTTGCCCCTGCCGGCCTATGAGACCGCACTGGCTGCGGGCATGGATCTGCGCGCTGCGCTCAACGAACCCATGACATTGGCGCCGCTGCAGCGCGCGCTGATCCCCACCGGTTTGCAAATCGCGTTGCCCCCCGGTTTTGAGGCGCAGGTCCGCCCCCGCTCTGGCCTTGCGTTAAAGTATGGGATTACTTGCCTCAACACGCCTGGCACGATCGACGCCGACTATCGCGGCGAAGTGAAAGTGCTGCTGATCAATCTTGGCGAGGCGCCGTTCGTGGTCACCCGAGGCGAACGGATTGCGCAGATGGTTGTCGCACCGGTCGTGCAGGCGCAATGGCTCGAAGCCGAGAGCCTGGATGAAACCGATCGCGGCGCAGGCGGCTTTGGATCGACCGGAAAAGGCTGAAGGGCAGCCCATCAAGGCAGCGGCGCGGTGTGGTCGGCCTGCCATAGGGTGGCGATCTCGGCGGCCTGGGCCCGCGCGGCATCACAGACTTGCGGATCCGTGGTCGCAATCATTCGCGCGGCACGCGCGTAACCAGCGTCAGCAGCGACAGGAAGATAGACATAGCCGCGCAAACTCCGCCGGCCCACCCGCGCCGGCCCACCCGATTGCGATGCCCGCTCATACCAATCGCGCGCTGCGCCATCATGCTCACCCACCCTCTCGCCCGTCGCCAACATCACCCCAGGGGCTCAGCATCGCCACGCTGGCGGGCCTGCGCCGCCGGATCAGGCTGGGTTGAAGCGACCGCCGCGGACATGGATTGCGCGATCAAAGGATTGCCCCCAAACAGCATGGCCGCTGCAAGAGCGAATGCCGAGGCGGCGTTTATGACATGGCGTTGCCTTATGGATCGCTGTTGATGGACGCCGCTCCCGCCTGGCGTGTTTGGTCCCAGTCTCCGCGCCCTTCATGAGACAAAATATGGTTAAGACCCAAGCGCGCTGCATGCTTCAAGATAAAGCCGCAGGAAAAACGTATCCGGCGCAGCACCGGCCCATTCGGCTGGCAGTCCGTCTAAAGAACACATCGATGTCGACCGCGCGTCCCAAAACGAGACGCCTAAAATGATACATCTAGCACGAGACGCCCAGCATGAGACGCCTAAAACGAGACAATTGTGCGGTCAGCAGAGATTAAATCGCCAAACAATCGTCGTCCTAGGCGAGGCAGTCGCGCCGTAAACGAAGCGCGTTTCATGGATTGATGAATTTACACATGGTGCCGCTTCAATGGAGTGGTTAATCATGTCCACGAGGTTTAACCAGCCCGTCGAGCAAGCGGCAATCCTTGCCGTTCACGGCAAGACTGGGCCGGTTTGGCACGTTATTGGAACCGGAGCGGCGCGCGGCGGCGTATATTCCAAGGACGCGGTTCGCACCCATAGCCTTGTCGCGTTGGATCGCTTGCGGTCGCTGGAAGGCATCCTCCACCGCTTTGGCATTGGCGAAATTGTTTACGATCCGAGCGGCGGCTTTGAGCGCGCTCTGCGATTGGTGAACGCCGCCCGGACAGCGCGCGGCCGCCTTGGCCGCCGCTTGAAGAGCATCCATTTGAGCGCCAACGGCCGCAGCCTGCATGCGCGCGTCGCGGACGACAGCGATATCCAACTCGCCGCCGCGATTTTGGGGGAGACTTTTGCCCGGGCATTGGCCGGTAGCGGCTTGGAACTGGGGATGTCGGTAAACACCAAGGCAGCCCCTCGCGGCGCCTTGGCGCTTGAGCGAAGCGTTGCGCGCCAAGAAGACATTGCACGCGCCGGCGCCCGCGCCTCAGCGGCGGTCGCAATTTTTGGCGCGGCCTTTGCGGGCCTTCAGGGCGGCGTCGCCCGCGCCGGCAGCACACAACCAATCGCGCCGGCAGGGCGTGAACTCGATAGTCTGGCCGCGCAACCGCTTGCTGCTGCGAAAGCCGAGCCACACTGGCAATTGATCGGCGGCTTGGAACCCGGCCCCCGTCCGCGCCCGCCGCGCCGACCCGAGCGCCGCGCCCCGCGGGTTGAACCGCTTCCACCGCCGCCGGCTCCGGTCGCGTGCCCGATCGGCGCCGCCACGCCAACGATGTCCAGCCGTGTGCGCGCGGTGTATGATCGGCAAGGAAATCTTGTCGCCTTACACCTCGATGACCGCGACCCCGGGCTGGCTGATAACGCCTTCAACCAAAAGGCTTTTGCCTTGGTTCGTTCGCAGCCGATGATCGCCCTCGATAGCCCCGCATCATTGCCCGAGATTGACGGGGTGCGCGTTCTGGCGGTTCAACGCGCCCACGCCTCACAGCGACGCGCTGGCGAGATCGCCTATGTGTTGACGATAGGCCAGTGCGCCGTACCGGCGCCGCCGCCCCAGCCGCCGCAGCCTTTGCCGCCGCCGCCCGTTCCCAAACCGGCGTCGCCGCCAGCGCCGCCCGCCAGCAACGGCTATCTCGACCTTGGCGTCGACTTCATTAACCGCCAGGTTCAAGAAGGCGAGGTTCTGGTTGCCCATGGGCAAGTCGATTTGAGCCCGGACTTGGCCCTTAACCTTCAAGGCGCCGCCGGCAAGATTGACGACGAATTTGCTGGCGGCCTGCAGGCGAGCCTTCAACGCTTCGCCAAAATCGGCCGTGACGAGAAAGCCGCACTGGGCGCGTTTGCATCTGCGGTGACATCAGTCGGCCCGAATGGAGACGACTTCGACATTTACCGCGGCGGGCTCGGCGCTGCATTCATCGGCCCGAATGTGCAGCTTGTCATCCGTGGCGGATATGCCCAATCGGAGGGCTATGTCGAACGCGACGGCGGCTTCGTACGCGGTGAAGCAACGTGGTTCATCGCGCCCGATCTTGCCCTCGATGTGTTCGCCGAAGACGACCCGATCACTGGCAGCGGTGGTGGCGTCGGCTTCGCGGCGCGTCCGTTCAGCCATGTTTTCCCGCAATTGATGGTGGATGCCGATGCGAATTGGCACGCCGACGGTGAAAACAGCTTCCGTGTCGGCCTTCGCTGGTTGTTTGGCGAAGAGCAAAGCCGCAGCGTCCGCGAGCGTCGATCCCGTCAAGGGATGGCGCCCACGTTGCAGGTGGAACTCGAACGTCTACCCACGCGGGACGACGACGCCGCCGGCTCGATCCCCTATTGTGGCGAAGGGGAGGAGTGCCCGGCGACGTAAAGCCGGAGCGACCCATGAAAGCGCTATTCGTCACCGAACTTGGGGCTGGGTATGGCAACGCTGCGCCGCTGGTTCGTCTCGCCGAAATGTTGCTGACGCAACGGATAGACCCGGTTTTCGCGCTTGCGGATGGGGTCCAGCCGGCTTGGCTTTTCCATGGCAAAAGCTGGCTAAGATTGCCGGCGCCGACGCATCCTAATCCATTACGGCCAAAGGCCGGGCCTGCCAGTTACGGAGATATTCTGGCGCTGTCTGGCTATGCCGACGAACATGAGTTGGCAGCCCTTCTGGCGCAGTGGGATGGGCTGTTTGCGCTGGCAAAGCCCGCATTTGTCGTCGCAAGCCACGCGCCAACGGCGGTCCTGGCCACGCGCGGCCGACTGCCGACAGTGGTGATCGGCACCGGCTTTACGGTGCCCCCGCATCACACCGCAACCTTTCCAGCGTTACGGCCGGACACGGCGAGTTTCAGAACCGAGCAAGCCGTGCTGAAAACGGTCAATGCGGTGCTCGGTGCGCGCGCGGCGCCCGGGCTTTCGACATTGCCCGCCTTGCTGGAAACGCCGGTGCGGATCGTCAACTCGATCCCCCTGCTCGATCCCTATGCGCCACTGCGGCTTGACCCCTATCTGCAGATTCGCACGCCACAATCGGCACTGCCTGCGACGCCGAACGGGGGCGTCTTTGCATTTATCGACATGCGCGGCAAAGAGGCGGCCAATGCGGTCGAGGCTTTGGCTTATCTGTGCCGTGATGCCGTCGTGGAGGCGCATCTGCGCGGACCCGGCGCGCCGGCCGCAATGGCGATGTTGAAGCGTCGTGGCGCGGTGGTTCACGCAAGCCCGCCGCCGATGCACGAAGCGCTGTCCCGCGCCAACGCAGTCTTGAGCCAGGGCGGACATGGCGTGAGTTGGGCGACTGCCGCCGCCGGCCGGGGCCATGTGGTCATGCCTGTGCATTTTGAGGCGATGCTCAATGGCGTCGCCCTGGAGCGCGCGGGTATTGGCAAAGTGGCGTGGGGAGGAACGGTTGACACCATTCTCGACCAGGTAAGCTGGGCGCTTGATGCTGGGCTTGCGTCCGCCACAGCCCACGCCGCCACGCTGCCCTCGCCGCCATTGGCGTTGGCGGAGCAGATTTTGGATGCTTTGGGCTTCAAAACTCAGCGCCGCGGTAAACCGGCATCCTCATCCGCCAATCCCAAGCGGGGCCAGAAGCGCCAAGGCTCATCCACCGGGGGCAGGGCGTCGTCACGTTGAAAGCGGACGACGCCGGAGGCAAAACCGCGCGCATATGCGCGCGCAATTGCCGCGACAAACAGCTTCAACGCCCATCGTTCATAGAAGCGCAACCCGGTCGCCGTCGGATTTGTCTTTACAGCTTCGATCCAGCCGCCGACAGCGCGCGCGCGCGCGCCTTCCGTGAGATAGTTTCGCAAATCGGGATGGATCCAATCTTGGCGGGTATAGGCGTACCGCGCAGAGCCTTCGCCATAGGTGAAATATCGACGCACATAAGATTTCAGCGTGTCCGTTGTGGTGTGACCCGTCCACCAGTTCTGATCAGCCTCCAGAATAGCGCCGGCGCGAAGCAGGCGTTGGGTGAGATCTAGATCTTCGCCGGATGGTCGGAATGTCTCGTCAAAGCCGCCAATCTCGTGGAAAATGCGCGTGCGAATGGAAAAAGCCGCGGTCACGGCGCATGTCAGCCGGCCGACCTCATCATGTGTGGCGCCGGGTAGTAACCGAGATGCCGCGATGATCCTTTCACGCAGACTATCGGGATTTCCAAACACCGGGCGCGTATAGCCAGCGACACCATCCAGCCAGGGCTCAGCCTCGTAGCGCCCTTGCAGATAATCCAGCCAAATCGCCGGCGGACGACAGTCATCGTCGGTAAAGACGATGAAATCCTCTTGAACGTCGCGCGCTCCGAGATTGCGCGCGGCCGCAGGCCCGCCATTGGTCGGCGCGGGGATATAAGTCATCCAGCTTAAGTGCGGACGCACAACCGCCGCGTATGAATCGTCATGGGCGCCGTCGTTTACAACAGTGAGCTTGCGATCGGGTTGGCCTTCAATTTGCGGACGCAGATGCGCCAGCAGGCTTTCAATGTCCTGCGGGCGCTTATAGGTAGGGACAATAACGCGCAAAGTATTCATGAAGGGGGCTCCGAGCGGTATCTTTGGAGCAAGCGCCATGCCGCCCGGAGCTCGACCAGGGATTGCTCTTGACGCTGAGGGCGAGTGTCGCCATGCCCTGGCGCACCATTCAGGATAGACCCATGACATGCAGCCGTCGCATCCGAAAAGCCGTCCTGCCCGTTGCCGGCCTTGGCACGCGCGTTCTGCCCGCCACCAAGGCCATCCCGAAAGAGATGCTGCCCGTCTTTGATCGGCCGGCAATCCAATATGTCGTGGATGAGGCGCTGGCCGCAGGGATTGAGCATTTGGTGTTTGTGACCGGTCGCAACAAAAGCGCGATTGAGGATTATTTTGACCGATCCTACGAACTCGAAGACACCCTGCGGATGAAAGGCAAGACAGAGCTGCTCGCTGAACTCGAGGCCGCCCTGCCCTTACCCGGCGCCATGAGTTTTGTTCGCCAGCAATCGCCCAACGGCCTAGGACATGCGGTGTGGTGCGCGCGCGATGTGATCGGGGAAGAGCCCTTTGCCGTGTTGCTGCCAGATGTCTTGGTTCTCAGCCAAGAGAGTTGCCTTGCGCAGATGATCAGTGCATTCGGCGAGGTCGGCGGCAACATCATCGCGGTGGATCCTGTGCCAGCAGATCAGGTCGAAAAGTTTGGCGTTATTGATCCGGCAGAGCGCGATGGCCGCTTGTCACGCATGAAGGGAATGGTCGAAAAGCCCAAACTCGAGGAGGCGCCCTCCCTTTTGCGCATTACGGGTCGCTACATTCTGCAGCCGGAAATTTTTGGGGCGCTTGAAAAGCAGGCCCCAGGCAAAAGCGGGGAAATTCAGCTAACGGATGCAATGGCAGAGCTGATGAAGTCGCAGAGCTTCTACGCATTTGAGTTCGACGGCCGCAGCTACGATTGCGGCGACAAGATCGGCTATTTGCAGGCAACCGCAGCCTTCGCAATGGCAAATGCCGAGTATCGCACGGATGCAATCGCAACGCTGCAAGGCGAATTGAAGCGCGGCGGCGCATGAAAGACGAAAGCCTTGCCATGCTGCGCGCCCACGCGGCACGCCTGCGCGATACTTCGATCCTTTCGCTGTTCGATGCGGAAGCCGATCGCCTTTCCCGCATGACTGCGTCACTACCGCACCTGTTTCTGGATGCCAGCAAACACAAGATGGATCGTGCTGCTTTGGATGCGTTGTGGGCGATTGCGGAAGAAACGGATGCGCTGGGCTATCTGCACCGCATGGCCAATGGCGCCCCTGTCAATGTTACCGAAAACCGCGCGGCGCTTCATACAGCTTTGCGCGCAACGGCCCCCGATCCGGCGATCGCCGCCGAAATCGCGACCGCGGAAACCCAACTCGACACATTCACGCGCGACATTTGCGCCGAAATTGACGCGGGCCGCATCACAGGCCTCATCCATATTGGAATCGGCGGATCGGATCTCGGTCCGCGCTTGGTCATTGATGCTTTAGCTGGCGACCGGCGTCAGGGGCTTGATGTCCGTTTTGCCGCCAATATTGATGGCGCGGACATCGCAGATGCAACAGCGGGCCTCGATCCGGCGCGCACTTTGGTGGTCATCGTATCAAAAACATTCACCACGCTGGAAACGCTGTGCAATGCGGCCGTGGCGCGTGACTGGCTTCGCGCAGGCCTTGGACGAGACGATGTCAGCGCGCATCTCGCTGCCGTGAGTGCTTCGCCGCGCAAAGCGGTGGACTGGGGCATTGCGCAAGCGCGCGTGTTTCCGTTCTGGGACTTCGTCGGGGGGCGATATTCGGTATGGTCGGCAGTCGGGATTTCGGCGCGGATTGCACTTCGCGACGGTGTCTTTGCCCAATTCAAAGCCGGTGCAGCCGCGATGGACGCCTACGCGCTCACCACGCCGCTCAGGCAGAACGGCGTGGCGCTTGCAGCGCTCGTTCAAACCTATCGACGCGTTGGAGAGGGCGCCCACAGCTATGCCTTGATCCCCTATGCGCGCCGTTTACGCGTGTTGCCTGCGTTCCTGCAACAATTGGAAATGGAATCAAACGGCAAGCGGGTATCTGCGTTGGGCGACGCCCTATCCACAAGCGCCGCTGCAGTCACATGGGGTGATGTTGGGGCCAATGCACAGCACAGCTTTTTCCAACTGCTGCATCAGGGTGTCGATCCAATCCCCGTCGAATTCATTGTTTGCGCACAAACAGAGGGCTCTGGCGAGCAACGCGCGGGCCTTTTGGGGAATGCCCTGGCGCAAGCAGAAGCGCTTTTGGTTGGCCGCTCACAAAACGCGGCTCGCCAACAGCTCATCGCGGCGGGCGTCACCGAAAATCTCGCGGCCCTGTCAGCACAGAAAGCATTTCCGGGCAATCGCGGATCAACCCTGATTGGCTTGGAGCGACTCGACGCGCAGACGCTTGGCGCATTGATCGCTTTCTATGAACACCGCACTGTTTTGCAAGCAGCACTGATGGGGATCAATCCGTTCGACCAATGGGGCGTCGAGCTCGGCAAGGAACTCGCGGGCGTGATCGCGGCTGAAATCGCAGGCGGGCCGGCCCGCCCGCACGACCCATCCACAACCGCTTGGATCAAACGGCTTTCGTGGCCGTCTTGATCGCGCCTGCAATATCGGCCACGACCTGCCGCACGACGGTCTCTTCATCGCCCTCTGCCATCACGCGCACCAGCGGCTCCGTGCCTGAATTGCGCACCAGGACACGCCCACGATTACCGAGCCGCTTTTCACCGGCCTTGATGGCGGCTTGAACACCCTCCACGTCCAGCGGTTTGGCCCCGGGTTCGATTTTGACATTCTCCAGAACCTGCGGAACAGGATCATATAATTTACAGATATCAGAGACCGCGCGCCCCTCCTGCACCAACACCGCCAAAACCTGCAGCGCCGCGATCAGGCCGTCCCCGGTCGTGGAAAAATCTGACAAGATAATGTGGCCAGATTGCTCTCCTCCGAGATTATAGCCCTTAGCCTTCATCGCCTCGACAAC
The DNA here is from genome assembly GCA_044356795.1 of Caulobacterales bacterium. Classification (GTDB taxonomy): domain Bacteria; phylum Pseudomonadota; class Alphaproteobacteria; order Caulobacterales; family Aquidulcibacteraceae; genus JBIKVO01. Next base: position 531 of record JBIKVO010000054.1, on the reverse strand, counting down.
ATAGCGATCACCAACTTTCGTGCGTTCTAAAGCCAGAGATTGCCCAGTCAGATACCGTTCGAGGCCAAGATTGGACATGATCGTCGCCACAATCCCGGGCTTTGCGAGTTGACCCGCTTTTTTCCACGATGTCGCGATCAAGGCCATCAATTGATCGCCATCAATCACATTACCTTTTTCATCGATCATCGCGAGGCGATCCGCGTCGCCATCAAGGGCGATGCCAATGTCTGCCCGGTATGTCAGAACATGCTCGCGCAGGGTGGCGGGATGGGTAGAGCCGACTTCCTCATTGATATTGAAGCCGTTTGGTTCAACACCGACGCGGATGACTTCCGCACCCAGCTCAAATAGAGCTTCCGGCGCCACTTTATAGGCCGCCCCATTCGCGCAGTCGACAACGATGCGCAAACCCGAAAGGCGTAAACCGCGGGGGAAAGTTGCCTTTGCAATTTCGATATAGCGCGACTGGGCGTCGTCGATGCGCTTGGCGCGTCCCAAATCCCGCGGAAGCGCCAATCCTGCATCCAG
>JBIKVO010000187.1:0-6235 GCA_044356795.1 Caulobacterales bacterium | reverse complement strand
TTCGTGAAGCGCCGGAACAATGGTTCTGGGTGCATCGCCGGTGGAGCAAAGAGACGTGGAAAGCGGCGGGTGTGTTGTAGATCGCGCGTTTTCCGATCAAGCGTATGCCGGTTGATCGTCAGAAAACGCGCTGAATCATACGTGCGAGCAATCCGATCCGATCAAATCCGATCGGATTGGCCTGGGCGCGCGCTGCGACTGTCGCGCTATCACGCCGCGCGCTTTTTCTCCATCAACGCCGCAAATTGCTCGAACAGATAATGGCTGTCTTGGGGACCGGGCGCGGCCTCCGGGTGATACTGCACCGAAAAAGCCGGCTTGCCCCTTACCGCGATGCCGCAATTGCTGCCGTCAAACAAAGAGCGATGCGTTTCCTTCACGCTTTTCGGCAGGCTGGTGGAATCAATCGCGAAGCCGTGGTTCATCGACACGATTTCGACTTTGCCTGTCGACACATCTTTGACCGGATGGTTGGCGCCGTGATGGCCCTGCGGCATCTTCATCGTCTTGGCGCCCATCGCTAGGCCCAGCATCTGGTGGCCCAGGCAAATGCCAAACACCGGCACGCCCGCATCCACCAGCGTGCGAATGGTTTTGGCGGCGTAGAGGCCAGTCGCGGCAGGATCGCCTGGCCCGTTCGACAGCACCACGCCATCGGGTTTGCGCGCCATTACCTCTTCCGCGGTTGCGCCGGCCGGCAGCACATGGCTGCGCGCGCCAATCGCGCCGAGCGAGCGCAAGATGTTGCGCTTCACGCCATAATCCAACACCACCACATCAAACTGCGGCTTGGCCACCGGCGGCGCGCCATCCGGCCACCGCCACAGCGCTTCAGCGCTGGTGTAGCTTTGCGTGGTGGTGACATCCTTGGCCAGATCAAGCCCCTCAAGCCCGCCCCATGCCTGCGCCTTCGCCAGCAGCGCATCCAAATCGAAGCGCCCCTTGGGATCATGCGCGATCACCGCATTAGGCATGCCGTTCGCGCGGATGCGATGGGTCAGGGCGCGGGTGTCGATGCCAGCAAGCGCGATCACGCCGCGCCGCGCCAGCCACGCCGAAAACTCGGTGTCGCTGCGCCAGTTGGACGCCCGCGTCGGCAGGGTGCGAAACACAGCGCCACGGGCGGCGGCCGCGGCAGAGGCGCTGGAGGTTTCCACGTCTTCCGCAGTCGTGCCGACATTGCCGACATGGGGGAAGGTGAAGGCGACGATCTGAGCGGCGTAAGAGGGATCGGTGAGGATTTCCTGATAGCCGGTCATCGCGGTGTTGAAGCACACCTCCCCCACCGCAGACCCGGTTTTGCCGCAGCCATGGCCGAAGAACATCGTACCGTCTGCCAGCACCAGAACCGCCGTTGCGCCCTCCGGAGGAGACTTCATCTTCATGGCGGGACACTCCGAAACCAGGCGCACAAGCGGCGCGCCGATTAGGCTCCGTCGCCTTGGCTGTCAATCAAAAATGCCGACAGCAGGGTGTGTCGGGTCACTTCAGCTCAAACATCACCGTCACGCTGGCCGATACGCTGACCTCCCCCGCAGAGACCGGGGTGGGCGGCGGCGCACTGTCGGTCGCCATCCGGGCCATCATCGTCGGCATCGGCATCGGCGGCGGCACTGCGCCCCCCTCCGAGATCGATACGATGCGGCTGACGCGCAACCCGGCGGCTTCCGCGTACAGATCAGCCCGCGCGCGGGCCTTCTTCATCGCATCGCGCCGGGCGGCGTCCATCGCCTGATCGGCCTTGTCGATCGAGAAGGACACGCCCTGCAGCTGATTGCCGCCCTGCCCGACGAGGCTGTCCAGCGTTCGTCCGAGATTATCCAGATTGCGCACCCGTACGGTGACGGTGTTGGTCGCCTGATAGCCGGTGATCCGCGGCGTTTCGTTCTGGTTGTACACATATTGCGGGTTGAGCGAGATATTCGAGGTTTGGATGTCGCGCGGGGCGATGCCCGACTGGCGCAGTGACGTCATCACGCCATTCATCTTGCGCGCGTTTTCGGCGAGGGCGGCCTCGGCGGTGCGCCCCTCGGTCAGCACCCCGGCGCTGACGGTGGCGAGATCGGGCGCTTGGGCGACGAGCGCCTCCGCCGTGATCACCAACGCTGTGCCTTCCATGTGGCCGTGGCCCTCCCGAGTCTGTTGGGCCTCAGCCTGGACCGGCAAGCCCACTGTCAAAGCCCCCGCAAACAACGCCATGGCGGCGGCGACACTGGTGCGACGCATCTGACAACTCCCTGATCTGACACCGGCTTTCATTGCCCGCCTCGTGAATAGACACAAGTCCAGTCTAGGCCACACACTCATAAAATTCACCGTGATGATCGCGCGCATTTTTGTTGTCTCCCAAGAGCGAAGCCGTGAGCCAAGGCCGATGCCTTGCAAGGCTTTGCGACGCCGCAGAGCAGCGAAAGGCGCTGCAAGCTGCCTGTCCTCGCGTTGGAATTTATGCGTGCGTGGCCTCAGGCCAGGACTTGAGGCCGCAGCATGGCAAGCCCCCGACTTGCCGGCCATATATGGGTCGAATAGCGTATCGCCGCCGCAGCGGGGCGGCTAGGGGAAAGCACTGCATGAAAGCCGTACTTGGGCTGCTCGCCGCCATCGCCGTGACCGCAGCGGTTTCCGCCTGCGCGCTTTGGCCATCCGACACCGACGCGACGGCCCCCGCCTCCGCCTCTTCGCCCCCCCCTTCGCGGGTCCCCGCGCGCACTGTTCTGCCCACGCCCCCAGCCTTTCCCGCCCTGTCGCCAGCCGCCCTCGCCGCCCACACTCAATTCCTGGCGTCCGACGCGCTGGAGGGGCGCAAGCCCGCATCCGCAACGGAGGCCCAAACCCTGGATTACATCGCCGGCCAGTTCGCAGCCGCCGGCCTCAAGCCGGGCTATCAGGGTACCTTTCTGCAGCCGGTCGCGATGGTGGAGACAGAAGTCGAGGGCGCACCCGTTCTGTCATTGCCAGCGCCTTCCGCGCCGCCTTCTCCATCGCCTTCGCCAACGCCGGCCCCTTCGGTTTCCCCCCCGGCGAGCCCTTCGTCAGCCTTGGCGGCTTCGCCAGCGAGCGGTCCAAGCGGGCCCGCGATCGGCCTGCTGTCGGGCTTTGACCACCGTGTCTGGACCCGTCGCCAGGATCAAGCCGCCCCCATTGTGATCGCCGGCGCGCCGTTGGTGTTTGTCGGCTACGGCGTCAACGCGCCGGAGCAGAACTGGAACGATTATAGCGGGGCAGATTTGCGCGGCGCGATCGCGGTGATTTTGATCAATGATCCCGATTTCGAAAGCGATCTCGGCGGCGCCTTTGGCGGCAAGGCCATGACCTATTATGGCCGCTGGACATACAAATTCGAGGAGGCCGCCCGGCAAGGCGCACTTGGCGCGCTGCTGGTGCATGAGACTGACGCGGCCGGCTATCCCTGGTCTGTGGTGCAGTCGAGTTGGACAGGCCCGCTGCTCACACTGGCGGCAAGGCCCGGCGCGCCGCAGCCTTTGGCGTTGGAAGGCTGGGTGACGCGCGCTGGGCTGGAGCGCGCGCTGACGGCGCACGGCGTGTCGTTCGCCGATTTGAAAGCCCAAGCGGGCAGGCGCGGCTTCAAGTCGGTGGTTTTGCCGGCGCAGGCACACCTGACACTTTCCGTGCGGCAACGATCCGTGATTTCGTACAATGTCGTTGGGGTCTTGCCGGGTCGGCAGCGTCCAGATGAGTCCGTCGTTTATGGCGCCCATTGGGATCATCTGGGCCGCTGCCCGCCGGTGAACGGCGATGACATTTGCAACGGCGCGCGCGACAATGCTGTGGGTGTTGCAGGGGTGATCGAAATTGCGCGCCGCTTTGTCCAGGATGGGCGCGCGGAACGGTCTGTCGTGTTCATCGCCTTCACTGCGGAAGAACAAGGCCTGTTGGGGTCGCGCGCCTACGCCGAGGCGCCGGCGTTTGCGCATGCACGCACGGCGGCGATGATCAATATCGACGCCCCACCCGTGATCGGTCCATCGAAAGCAATGACAATTGTCGGCGCTGGCCGCAGCGATCTCGATCTCCGCCTCGAACGCGTTCTGGCGCCGACTGGGCGACGCATCGAAGCGGAATCGTTTCCCGAACGCGGCGGATTTTTCCGCTCCGATCACTTCAGCTTCGCCCGCTTCGGCGTGCCGGTTCTGTTCGCCAGCGGCGGCGTTGATCTGGTGCATGGCGGGGTTGCGCGCGGCCTTGCTCTGCAGAACGATTATGTCGCGCGCGCCTATCACAAACCAGACGATGAATTTGATCCCGCCACGTGGGATCTCACCGGCGTTTCGCAAGATGTGACCGCGCTGTATCAGGTTGGCCGGCGCCTCGCCGACAGCCGCGATTGGCCGCAATGGGCGCCGGCGTCGGAATTCAAACCGATCCGCGATGCAAGCCGCGCTGGGATGAATTGATCGACGCCGGCCTGATTCACGCCCTATGGTGGAGCATATCGGGCGTCATAGCGAACGGCATGCAGAGCCGTTTCGCCCGCGTGCTGGGTAAGCAAAATCGCTGCCCCTTTCCCTCATCGCGTGGGTGACCCGCAGGGACGGCTGAGGATATGGTCGTGCCCACTTGGCGTGGATAAACGAAAAAACACCCTCATCCGTCGACTTCACCGACGCATTTTCACCTGATGGACAAGGCGCCCCCCGCGTGTTTGCGTGACCCGTTTCGCTGGACGCTGGAAGACGCAGTCAGCGGCACAATCAAAGCGAAACTGAAAATCTATCCGACCGGGGTCGCTGCGCCTGCATACGCCAGCGCATGCATGGTCTGCTTCCCCTCCTGCCGCAGCGGGCGCGCGTCTTCATGGAGCGGTAGCGGTATCTTCGCGGCGGGAGCCTTGCAGGCCCGAAAAACTCGTACGCGATCTGTCTCGCATGCATGTTGCGCTGTATCGCGTGAACGCGTCCGCAAACCTGCGGCAGATGTTTGTGATGTTTCATCACGGCACGCTGCACATGGTTGCGGTCGCCAGCATGCATCCCGATCGGATCGCTGCACTCCGACCTGGCCAGAAGCGTTACAGCACGCGGCTTTAACGGCAACGCAAGATGCGCATGATCGCGCGCGACAAAGGCGTGCGCGCCGATCACGCGCGTCGCGGCAAGCCTGAAAACCAGATGTTGTTCGCGTGCAGGCCGAGTGCTTCAGCCATCGCGCTTATCGTCCGAATGCAGATTATCTGCACACAGATGATTTCGTTTCCACGCCGACTCGACTTCACGTAGCGCGGTTCCTCAACCTGTCTGAATCTCCGCCCGCTGGCGCCTCAAGCCCGGCGACACGTGTGCTGCGCGCTTTGCTTTTTGCTTCTTCTTGGCGGCCGACCGGTGCCCACCCTGGCTAAAAGCGCACTAATGGCTCCACGGCTCTTTGCGGCGAAAAGCGAAATTGTCGCCATAGGCGCGGATCATGCGCTTGGGCTCCTTTGGTTCGACAACCTCATGCGGGATCGCTTTGCGACGGGCAAAGTCGATCGCCTCTTCCAGGGTGTCGAAACACAGACGCACCTGGCCGTTGGTGTCGGTTGTGCTGGTCCAGCCCATCAGCAGATCCGGCGCCAGCGATTGGCCGGGGCCAAACTCCAACACCCAGCGCTTGGCGCCGGCTTTACCCGATTGCATGGCGGTTTTGGCGGGGCGGTAGATCTTTGCAAGCATGCCGGCTTCCTATAGCGCTGCGGGGCAAAGGCCAAGATTTGGATGCAACAGAACCGCGATCAGGTGTCCTCGTGCAGCAGCGTTTGCACAAACGCCGGCAGCCAAGGCTGACGCTGCCGCCGCAAACGCTCCGCCGCGACGATCGCCTGCAGCTTCTTGTAGGCCTCGTCGAGGTCCTCGTTCACCAGCACATAATCATAGCCGTCCCAGCGACTGATCTCTGAATAGGCGTTTGCCAAACGACGGCGAATGATATCGGCTGCATCCTGGGCGCGGGATTCCAGTCGCGATCGCAGCGCCTTCATCGACGGCGGCAGGATGAACACCTTGACAACATCGGCCTCCGCAGAGGTGGTCAATTGCTGGGCCCCCTGCCAGTCGATGTCGAACAGCACATCGCGTCCGCCTTCTAGCGCGTGGAAGATCGGGCCGCGGGGGCTGCCGTACAGATTGCCATGCACCTCCGCCCATTCGAGAAAACCATTGTCGGCGCGCTCGTTGCGGAACTGCTCCTTGGTGACGAAGGTATAGTGCACACCGTCGATCTGGCCCTCCCGGGGCGGGCG
>JBIKVO010000326.1:0-3948 GCA_044356795.1 Caulobacterales bacterium | reverse complement strand
ACACCGACAATTCGACGTCGGAATCGTCGCGGGTCAGCATGCGTGTCAATGTGGTTTTGCCTGCGCCCGACGGCGACGACAGCACCAGCATCAATCCGCGGCGGGGCCGCTCATTATCATTCGACATTGGCCGCCTGCTCCCGCAGCTGATCAATCGTTGCCTTCAGGGCCAGCCCCACGCGGGTCAAGGCTGGATCGGCGGACTTGGAACATAAAGTATTGGCCTCGCGATTGAACTCCTGGGTGAGGAAGTCAAGCTTGCGGCCGATCGGGTGTTGTGCGGACAATAGCGTCCGGGCTTCACGAACGTGGCCGTCAAGGCGATCAAGTTCCTCGCGGACGTCGGCCTTCGCGGCGAGCAAGGCGATCTCCTGGGCGAGGCGCTGGGGCTCAACCCCTGCCTCGCCGAGCAGATCAGCAATGCGCGCCTTCAGCTTGTCCGCGAGCGCTGCAGGGGCAGCAGCAGCAAGGCCGCGGGCCGCTTCAGTGAGCCCGAATATTTCCGCCAAATGCGCTGCAAGAAGCGCCACGATCTGGGCCCCTTCGCGCAGGCGGGCGCCCTGCAGACCGTCCAGCGCGTCAATCAGGCTGGCCTGGATCGCCGCGTTCAGGGCCGCCTCCTCCGCCGGTTCGACGACGATTTCGTCCTCTGCCAGAAACGCCCCGCGCAGGGCCAGCAGGCCATCCCATCGCGCCTGCTGCACCAAGCCTTGGAGCACATAGGGTTCGCCGGCCGCAATAACGGCCTTGAGAAAGGCGTGATCGAGGCGGGCGGCGGACGTGACGGCAGCTTCTTTGCGCAGGGTCAGCGAGACCTGCAAGGACCCGCGCTTGAAGCGCGCCTGAGCGGCTTCACGCACCGCATTTTCAAGCGCGTCATGGCCGGGCGGAATGCGCACTTTCAGGTCCAACCCGCGACCATTGACGCTGCGCGCCTCCCACACCCAGCGCCACGGCGCACGGGCGCCCTCGGCGCGGCCAAAGCCGGTCATGCCCTGAAGCGCGCCTTTGGGCAGCGTGCTCATGGTGCGCCCGCGCTCCTGGCGGCTGCTGCGGCTTTTTCCTCGGCGACTTTGCGGGCGCGAATTTCACGCCAAGCGGCATGATTGCGCGCATGCTCGTCGCCGGTGCGGGCAAACAGATGCCCCCCCGTGCCGTCGGCCACCATGAACAGATATTCCGTGGGCTCCGGATTGAGCACCGCCTCCAACGACAAACGCCCCGGATTGGCGATCGGCGACGGCGGCAGGCCGGAAATACGATAGGTGTTCCATGGATTTTGCGGCGGGCCGGCGTCAATCTCGCTGCGCCGGATCTGGCGGCCGAGCGGGCGCCCCTTGGTGACGCCATAGATGATCGTGGGATCCGCCTCCAGACGCATGCCGCGGCGAAGGCGGTTAATATAGAGCCCTGCGACGACTCGGCGTTCTTCCGGCTTGCCGGTTTCCTTCTCCACGATCGAGGCCAGCGTCACCGCCTGGGCCGGCGTATCAAAAGGCAGACCAGCAACGCGCTTGGGCCAGATTTCCGCCATCACAGCGGCGTGCGCGGCGGCCATTTTCTGCATGATGTCCGACCGGGATGCGCCGCGGGCAAAACTATAGGTGTCGGGCAGCAGCGTGCCTTCCGGCGGGGTTTCAGGCAGCGGACCGGTGAGGTTGGGTGCGGCTTCCAGCAAGTCCATCACCTGGGCGACCGAATACCCCTCCGGAATGGTTATGCTGTATTGCTTGGCGCGGCCAGACGCGAGCAGATCTACGATCTGCTTGATCGAAGCGCCGGCCGGAATTTCATACTCCCCCGCTTTCAGCCCGCCATCGCCAGCATAAAGCAGGGCGGCGGCGCGGAAGAGAAGGTCGTTCTCAATGAGTTTTTCACCCTGCAATTGCCGCGTGATTGACGACGCCGACGCGCCGCGTTCGATCACGATGGTGCGGGCCTCCTGGGATGGCCCCGGCGCGCCGATCAGCACAATCGCCATGATCGCCGCCAACAGCAAAGCGCCCACACCAAAGATCGCCAAGGACACCAGCCATGATAGCCCGCCCACCAAACCGCCGCCGGTGCGGCGCGCTTTTGCTTTATTCACTGTACGGCCGCCAAGATGATCGCGGCATTGGTGCCGCCAAAGCCGAAACTATTGCTCATTGCGGCGCGGATAGGGCGACGCTTGGCCTGATGCGGGGTGAGATCAATCACGGTTTCAACGCTGGGCGCGTCGAGGTTCAGGGTTGGCGGCACGATCTGATCGCGGATGGCCAGCGCGCAGAACACGCCCTCCACCGCACCGGCCGCACCGAGCAGGTGCCCGATCGCCGACTTGGTCGATGACACAGACAGCCCGCCGGCCGTATTGCCGAACAGGCGCTCAATCGCGCGCAGCTCGATCTCATCGCCAAGCGGTGTCGATGTGCCGTGACTATTGATATAATCGATATCGGCGGGCGTCAGCCCGGCGCTTTTCAAAGCGAGACTCATCGCGCGGAAACCGCCATCGCCATCCTCCGCCGGGGCGGTAATGTGATAGGCGTCGCCGGAGAGGCCATAGCCCACCACCTCAGCATAGATTTTCGCACCGCGGGCCTTGGCGGATTCGTATTCTTCCAACACCATCACCCCTGCCCCTTCGCCCATCACAAAGCCATCGCGGTCTTTGTCATAGGGGCGCGAGGCGCGCGTCGGCGTATCGTTGAAGCCGGTGCTCATGGCGCGGGCGGCGCAGAACCCAACCATGCCAATCCGGCAAATCGCGGCCTCTGCCCCGCCGGCCACCATTATGTCGGCGTCGCCGTTGCGAATCAAACGCATCGCATCGCCCAGGGCATGGGCGCCGGTAGCGCAGGCCGTCACGACAGAATGGTTGGGCCCCTTCAGGCCGTGACGGATGGAAACCTGTCCCGAAGCCAGATTGATCAGCGCCGACGGGATGAAGAAAGGGCTGATCCGACGCGGGCCTTCGCGCTCCAGCTTCAGCGTAGTCTCGGCGATCACATTCAGGCCGCCAATCCCGGAGCCGATCAGAACGCCCGCGCGTTCTTTGGCTGCCTCGTCGGCGGCCTTCCAGCCGGAATCGGCAATCGCCTCGTCGGCCGCGGCAATGGCGTAGAGAATGAAATCATCCACCCGCCCCTGCTCTTTCGGCGACAGCGTTTTGTCGGGATCGAAGGCGTCAGGTCCACCGCCGGCGCGGCCGTCAATGCGCGGGGTTTGCCCCGCGATGCGACAGGGCAAATCCGCGACATTGAAATGCTCGATCGCGCGCAGACCGGAGCGCCCCTCGATCAGGCGCGCCCAACTCGCTTCTCGACCGGCCGCCAGCGGCGTAATCAGGCCGATCCCGGTAATGACGACACGCCGCATCCGGCCTTCCCGTTTCGCCTTGGGCGTCAGCCCAATTTGCCTTCGATAAACTTCACCGCATCGCCGACGGTACGGATATGCTCAGCGGCGTCGTCAGAAATTTCGATGCCGAATTCTTCTTCGAAAGCCATGACCAGTTCGACATTGTCGAGGCTGTCGGCGCCGAGATCGTCGATAAAGCTGGCCTTGTCCGTCACCTTTTCCGGTGCGGTTTCCAGGTGCTTCACAACAATCGCCTTCACTCGTTCGAACACGTCAGACATCGAAAGCCTCACTTGAGGAAATGAACAGAATGTGGAGCCACTGCCGAGCCGATTGCATTTGCCCAACGGGGATTGCCCGGCCGGGATGTCATTACGAGCGACGACGCCACTTCGGCCCCGCCTACCACGATCTTTTTACCCCGGCTAGTGTGGTGAGCCAGAAATTCGCCCAATCGGCCGCGGCGGCGTCGGGTGCATTTCGGGTCCCCTGACGACATCAGATATCTATGATTCTCTTGTTCTTTTTGAAACGGAATGGCGTAAGGCGCCCAGCCCCAATCTCTCCGCCCATCCGTCTGATGCACTGCTGCTTGAGGGGCTTAAG
>JBIKVO010000410.1:0-3133 GCA_044356795.1 Caulobacterales bacterium | reverse complement strand
CTGCTGGACTGGGACGACCAGGCCATCGCCCCGACGCCGGCGACCAAACCGACAATAGGCGCTGCAATCCAGGCTTTGCGCATCGCACCACTCCACGGCCTTAACTGCGCGTTAACCTCAGCGCAGAGCACTTGGCCAATTGTTCCCCACTTCCGACCGATTCGCCAGAGTCTCGACACTCTTGCCAAAGAGTCTTGCTTGCCAAAGAGTCTTGGCCACACTCCACCCCATGGCCGCGATCACCCCTCAGGCCAACGCCTCAAGAGCGCGCGGCGAACCACAGCAGCGGGTCAACGAACCGGCCTTGATCCTTTACTTCGACATATAATTCTGGCGGCGGCAAGGCCGCATCTGTCAAGCCTGTTCGCTGCATCCGACCCAAGGGTGAGCCAACCTGCACACGATCGCCGGTTTTGGCGATAGCCTGGGCAAGGCCGGTCAGCACGACGGCCGTGTCTGGCCCGGTCATCACGATCACCACAGCGCCATAGCCATCGAGGGGGCCGGCAAATCCGATCTTGCCAGCCACCGGGGCATAAATCAAACCGCCCGGAGCGGTCGCCGCCGTCACGCCCGTGGTCAAGCGGCCGTCACGCCCGGCGACGCCAAACGGGATCATCACGGCCTCAAGATCGGCGCTGTCCAGCAGCCCGCCAAGCGCGTTCAGCCGCACGCCGGCATGCGGGCCGTCCAGCGCCAGCGCCAGATTCGGCTCCACCCGGCGGGCCAGCGCGCCAGCCACCGCCTGCACGACGGGGGCGAGGGCGGTATTGTCCTGGCGGTCGGTGATCGACAAGACCGACAGCGCGGCGGTCAGATCGGGGGGCGTGATGGCGACGCCGGTGGCGGCCGGGCGCGCGGCGGCCTGGGCGCCGGGCGCGTTGCCGCCTGAGCCAATCGCCACGCAGACGCACACAGCCAGCGCACAAAGGGCGCTAAAATTCTTCAATCTCATCCCACCGACCCTTGTTTTCATGACCTTGTTTTCATGACCTTGCCCCGGTCGCGGCGGAGCCGCAAAACCGGGTGGTCCGTTGTTTGGCCAGCCCGTCGCCGCTGGCCTGACGGCTGGCGGGCATCGACGGAAATCGCGCATGGCCGTTGACGGCTAGTCGCGATGATAGGGACTATGGGACAAGATCGTCACGGCACGGTAAATTTGCTCTGCCGCCATCACACGGACCAGCCGATGCGGCCAGGTCCAGCGACCGAACGCGATCTTTTCGTCGGCCTGATCCTTGACCGATTGGCAGGCGCCGTCCGCTCCGCCGATCCAAAAACTGAGCGCGGGCTGGCCGTCATCGCGCCAGGACGCAAGCTTTTCCGCCAGCCGGCGGGAGCCCAGATCAGTCCCGCGTTCGTCCAGCAGGATTATTTTCCCTTCAGGTGTCGCCCTGTACAGCGCTTCGCCCTCCCGGCGTGGATCGCCGCTGGGTCGGCCCTCGACCTCGATCAATTCAATAGCGGGAAAGCCCAGACTGCGGCCGGCGGCGGCGGCGCGGGCGATATAGTCCTGCGCCAGCGCCTGCTCTGGCGCCTGACGCAACCGGCCTACCGCGATCAGCGCGATCCGCAAGCCGGCCTCAGGCGCGGGCGGCCACAGCCGGCGGCGACCAGATTTTTTCGATGTCGTAGAAGCTGCGCACCTCGGGCCGGAAAAGATGCACAATCACATCGCCCGCATCCACCAATACCCAATCGCAGTGCGGCAGGCCCTCAACACGGACCTGACCCGCCCCAGCCTCTTTCAGTTTTTGGGTGAGGTGATCGGCCAGCGAGCCGACATGACGCTGCGACCGCCCGGACGCGATCACCAACATATCCGCCACCGAAGAGCGGCCGCGAATATCGATCGTGACGATGTCTTCGGCCTTGCCGTCCTCAAGGGACGCCAAAACCAGAGCCACTGCGGCAGCGGCGTTGAGGGCGGTATCGGCGGATGGGATGGGGGGCGGCAGGCGCGGTGGTTGCGGTTCGGGCGACAGTGCGGTGATCCTTCTTTCCGCTCTTGGAAGCCCAAAACGCTATCACGCAGACGCCGTGCGCGCCACTCCCAAAGCCGCCCGCGGCGGTCGTCACCGAAATGTGCGCACCTCCCGCAGCCCGGTGCTGTTGGCCATGCCCCGCTTCATGCCTTCTGAGACAAACGGGACCGCGATTTCACCATCGCAATCAATGGCGATCATGCCGCCATCGCCGCCCAGGGCCGCCATATCCGCAAGCGCCCCGGCGGCGGCGGCGTGCACCGTCTGGCGGGCGTACAGCATGCGCGCCGAGACATCGGCAGCGACATTGGCGCGAATGAAATACTCGCCCTGGCCAGTGCAGCTGACCGCCACCCGGCGATCAGCCCAGGTGCCCGCGCCGATCAGCGGGGTGTCGCCGACGCGGCCGGCGCGTTTGCGCAGCACGCCGCCGGTGGAGGTGGCCGCAGCCAAGCGACCCGCCTTGTCCCGCGCGACTGCGCCAACGGTGCCATGGGCAAGGTCGCCCGGGGCGCTGAACTGGGAGGAGGCAGGGGTGTAGTAGGCGGCGGGATCTGTCACGGGTGCAAGGCCCTGATCCTTGGCGAACGCCGCCGCCCCAGCGCCCGCCAGCAACACATGCGGGGATTTCTCCATCACCAGCCGCGCGGCCTCGATTGGGCTTTCAAACCCGACAAGGCACGCCACCGCCCCCGCCCGGCGGGTTGGGCCCTCCATCAGGGCGGCGTCCAGCTCCCACACGCCGTCAGCGTTCGGCGCTGCGCCCTTGCCCGCAATATGAAAGCCCGACGCCTCCAACGCCTTCACCATCGCGACCACGACCGTCACCGCGGGGGCGTCGCCTGCCAGCAGCGCAGCGCCGTCCTCCAACAGCCGCGCCATATGCGCTTCTTCCTTGGAATAATCGCGCGTGCGGATCGGACCCGCCCCGCCATGCATCGCCAGCGACCAGTGACTCATGCGGATTTGTCTCCAACACAGCGCTGCGCGCGCTTCCCAAACAACCTGCCTCTGCTTTAGCGTGCGCCGCGCGAAACGAGGAGAGACTTTGCAATGAAAGCGCTTTTGAGCCTCGCCCCTGGCGGCCCCCAATCCTTGGTGCTGCAGGATGTGCCCGCGCCGACGCCGGGCGCCGGTGAGGTGGTCGT
>JBIKVO010000101.1:0-8801 GCA_044356795.1 Caulobacterales bacterium | reverse complement strand
TTCAAGCCGGCAAGGCCCTTTGCGCCCGGCGGCGAAATTGCCGGCGTCGTTACGGCGGTCGGGGAGACGGTATCGGCAGTCAAGGTGGGTGATCGCGTGCTCGGCTCCACCGGCTGGGGCGGCATGGCAGAGCAGGTCGCGGTGGCGGCGTCACGGGTGCGCGCCATCCCGGACGCCATGCCCTTCGATGAAGCCGCAGCCTTGCTGATGACTTATGGCACCAGCCACTATGCCCTGAAAGATCGCGCCTTTCTGAAGCCTGGCGAAACCCTGTTGGTTTTGGGGGCCGCGGGTGGGGTCGGTATTGCGGCGGTGGAGTTGGGCAAAGCGATGGGGGCGCGGGTTGTCGCGGCGGCGTCCAGCCAGGAGAAGGTGGATTTCGCCATCCAGTGCGGCGCTGATGCGGGCTTTGTGTACCCGCGCGAGCCAGGGGCCGATCCGGCCGCCCAAAAGGCTCTTGCCGAGGGTTTCAAAACCAGCACCAATGGCGGCGCCGATGTGATCTATGACGCCATCGGTGGGGCCTATTGTGAACCGGCCTTGCGGGCCATGAACTGGGATGGCCGCTATCTTGTGATTGGGTTTCCAGCGGGGATCCCGCGTCCGCCGCTCAATCTGACGCTGCTGAAAAGTTGCCAGATCGTGGGCGTATTCTGGGGCGCCTTCACCGCGCGGGAGCCGGCCAAGAACGAAGCCAACATCGCCGCGTTGTTTGCCCTGTATGAGCAGGGGAAAATCCGGCCGCGGATCTCGGCGCGCTATCCTCTGGCGCAAGGGGCTGCGGCGATCCAGGCGCTGGCGGACCGACAGGCAACTGGAAAAGTGGTGGTCACAATCGACTGATGCGATGATTGCGCGCGGGCGTGAAACACAGTATCCCACGCGCCCTGTGCTGACTTGCGCGGGCCGCCTTAGCTCAGTTGGTTAGAGCGCTGGATTGTGGATCCAGAGGTCCCTGGTTCAAACCCTGGAGGCGGTACCATCTCAGGCTTTCTGCTCTGTCACGGCCGAAATGTGCGCCAAGCAGGCGATACGGTCAGGGGCATGGCCTGACGTGCGCGGAGGGGGAATTCGATGAAAAAGGCGCGTCTGGCGGTCGGCGTCACGGGCCATCGCTTGAACCAGCTCCCGCCCAGCGCAGTCCCTGTGGTTGGCGCGGCCATCACCTACGCCTTGACGCTGGTTGAGGCGGCAAGCCGTGACAATGCCGACAATCCGGCGCAGCTGGTGGTGGTGTCGGCCATCGCCGAGGGCGCCGATCGGATCGCAGCCGTCGCGGCGCTGAAGCTGAAATGGCAGCTTGAAACGCCCTTGCCGTTTGCCGTCGAACGGTACGAACAGGATTTCGCCGACGACGCCTCGAAAGCGGAATTCAAAGCGCTGCTGAAGCGCTCCAGGCGCGTTGCCGTCACCATGGCCGCCGATCAGCCAGGGGCTGCGCCCTATGCCGGCGTGGGCGCCATGATTGTCGCATGGAGCGATGTGCTGGTGGCGGTTTGGAATGGACTGCCGCCGAAAGGGCCCGGCGGCACCGCCGAGGTCGCCGCGAAGATGGCCGCCCAAGGCGGGCCGGTGATCTGGATTCCGTCCGACACCGGCGGGCCGATCCAGCTCATCGCGCCCGATCCGGATACGCCGATGGCGAAAGCGCTGGCGCGGCGCCTGCCACGCATCGCCCAGCCGGACGCCATGCGGGTGGCGTAAGCGCGGCTTGTCGGCGACGGCGGCGCTGCTACACATTCGGGATGAACTCCCAAGGTCCAAGGGTCGCCGTCGTCGGCGCCGGTGTGATCGGTTTGTGGTGCGCGCTGTTCCTTGCCCAGCGCGGCGCCCGCGTGACCGTGATCGAGCGCGCGCCCGAACGCGCCATGCGCGGCGTCCGCTTCGGCGCCGAGAGCGCTTCTGCGCAGGCCGCCGGGATGTTGGCGCCATTCTCTGAAACCCTGCATGAGCCAACGATCGGCGCCCATCCTGATGGGTTTGCGCTGCGCCTTGCCGGCTTGCGCGCCTGGCGCAGCAGGTTTGATCTGCTCGATGGCGAGGGCATCGGCGGCCCATTCGGCGGCGCGCTCGTCTTGGCGCAAAGCCAAGCGCGCGCCGATGCGGTTTCGCAGTTGGCGGTGCGCGCGCATGAGGCAGGCGGGCGGCTGGAGTGGCTCGATCGCGCGGCCTTGGATGAGTATGGCGGCGCGATATGTGGGTTGGTGCTGCACGACGAGGGCCTGATGCATCCGCGCCCGGCCTTGATCGCGATTGCCGCGGCGGCTGCCGCGCACGGCGTGCGGTTTCGCGCGATGGCGGCGGAGGCGATCCATCAGGCGCCGGGCGGTTGGCGGGTGGTGGGCGATGATGCGGGTGAAGCGCTGCAGGCGGACGAGATTGTCTTGGCGCCAGGCGCGTGGGCGGATGCGCGTCTGATCGCTTGCGCGCCGGAATTGTCGGTGTTGCAGCCGGCGTCTGGATGCGTGATTGAGGTGGAGGGATTGTGTTTGCCGCGCACCGTGCGCGCCGACACCGTTTATGTCACCGGCGGCGGTTCGGTGCAGCGCATTGGCGGCGGCATGCTGATGCGGCGGCGCAGCAATGATGTTGATTCCGCATTGCGCGATCAGTTGTTGCAGGATGCCCAAGCGCTGCTCGGTCGTCGCACGCCAGCCGGGCGCACGGTGCGCGAGTGCGTTCGGGCGGTGCGCGGCGGCGTGCGCCCCCTCAGCCCCGATGGTGCGCCGATGATTGGCCGCGCGCGTGACAGCGCCATCCTGATTGCCGCCGGCCATGGCCGCAATGGTTGGCTGCTTGCGCCCTTAACGGGGGAGATGATCGCCGCCTGCATTTTCGAAGAACCGATGAAGCCATTGTGGTCGGCGTTTTCGCCGAACCGTTTTGAAAGAGCCTTGTCATGATGTCTGTGGATCTGTCGCCGGAACATCGCGCACTTGTTGATGGTGTGGCGCGCCTGTGTGCGCGCTATGACGATCATTACTGGCTCAAAACAGACGAAACCGGCGCTTTTCCAGAAGCGTTCGTCGCTGATCTTGCTTCGGGCGGGTGGCTTGGCATCGCGATGCCGGAGGCGTTTGGCGGGGCGGGTCTTGGCTTGGTGGAAGCTTCGTTGGTGATGCAGACGATCGCGCAAAGCGGGGCTGGTTTTTCCGGCGCCAGTGCGGTGCATATCAATATCTTCGGTCCGATGCCTGTGGTGAAATTTGGAACCGATGCACAGAAAAAGCGATTGCTGCCGCCGGTAATCGCGGGCGACGACAAAGTGTGTTTCGCCGTGACCGAGCCCAATTCCGGGCTCGATACAGCAAGCCTGGAGACGCGCGCAGAAAAGGTCGATGGCGGCTATCGCGTGACAGGGCGCAAGATTTGGACAACCGGCGCCCAGCGCGCCAACAAGATCATGATCCTGGCGCGCACAACGCCAAAGGATCGAACAGCAAAACCAACGCAAGGATTGTCGCTGTTTTACACCGATTTTGATCGCGCAAAAATAGAGGCCAGCCCGATCCCGAAAATGGGTCGCAAGGCGGTGGAATGCAACACGCTGTTCATTGAAGATCTATTTGTGCCTGATGCCGATCTGATCGGCGAGGAGGGCAAGGGATTTTCCATCATCTTGTCGGGCCTCAATCCAGAACGCGTCTTGTTTGCGGTGGAGGCGGTGGGGCTGGGACGCGCAGCCTTGGCGCGTGCGGCGCAGTACGCCAAAGGGCGCATCGTGTTCGGGCGCCCGATTGGACAGAATCAAGGTGTCGCTCACCCGCTGGCCAAGTCCTGGGCCGAATTGGAGGCCGCCAATCTTTTGGCGTTCAAGGCGGCGTCGTTATATGATGCCGGCAAAGAGTGCGGCGCTGAATCAAATGCAGCAAAATATCTCGGCGCAGAAGCAGGGTTTCACGCCTGTGAGGCGGCCGTTTTGGCCCATGGCGGTATGGGTTACGCCAGGGAGTATTTCGTTGAGCGCTATTTCCGCGAGGCGATGATTGCGCGAATCGCGCCGGTCTCGCGGGAGCTGATTTTGAACTTCATCGCAGAGCGTGTTTTGGGCTTGCCTAAAAGCTATTGAGGCGCCGCTTTAGGGGTTGGTTCATGGTTGGGGCGCCACAAGCTGCCGCATGGACCCGAAGGTGATTGATTCGATTCCCGCACCGGCGCGTTTGGCAATAGAGCGCGCCGCAAACGCTACCGGTGTTGACTTTCCGCTGCTGGTGGAAACCGCGCGCCGGGAGAGCAGCTTCAATCCGTCTGCGCGCGCGCCGACATCGACCGCGACAGGCCTGTTCCAATTCATCGAAAGCACATGGCTGGAAACCGTGCGCCGGCATGGCGCCAAACACGGTCTTGGCATATATGCCGATCACATCGACATGCATGGCGGTCGGCCGTTTGTGGCGGATGCGCGCATGCGTCAACAGATTCTGGATCTGCGGTTTGATCCCGAATTGTCGGCGCGCATGGGGGCTGAACTGGCGCGCGAAAACGCCAATGGCTTGGAGCGTCGCCTTGGCCGATCGGTGACGCCTGGCGAGGTGTATGCGGCGCATGTGATGGGCGTTGCCGGCGCTGCGCGTTTGATTGCGGCTGCGGAACAAGGCGCGCCAAGTGCGGCCGCGCTGTTTCCGCGCGAAGCGGCGGCGAATCAATGGCTGTTCATGACGCGGGATGGTCAGGCGCGCTCTGCGCGGCAATTGATGGCGCGTTTTGCCATGGACGGCGCGGAGGCGCCGATGGTTCACCAAGCCGCAGTCTCTGCGCCGGCAACCCCGCCGGTACGCGCCGCGCCGCGGTTGGAAATCGCGGAATCGGCCAATATCAGCGTCGATCTGCGGCTTGCAGAGGATGCGTTGCGTCTGCGCAGGGCGGCGCCGCCATCGGTCGATTCGCTTGCGGGGCTGCAGAATGATCATGCCGCCGCGATGATGATGGTGCGCTTGCTGATCGACGCCACCCGTGCGCGCGCGCTGGAATTGGCGGGCGGCGATCGGCGTGCCGACAGTTTGTACGCGTCCAGCGCCTATCAGAAGTTGGCCAGCTGAATCTAGGCCACAAGGCCTGAGGCATACATCGCGTCGATCGCATCTGATCCAAAGCCAGCTTGCGCCAAAACGGTGCGTGTGTGTTCACCCGGCCTGGGCGCACGTGGCAGCACCGCGTCATCTTGCCTGTCGAAACGGATGGGCGTTGCGGGCGATGGCGCGCGTCGGCCGTCGTCGTGTTGCAAGTCCACAATCCCGCCTGCGGCGCGCAATTGTGGATCATTCACGGCCTCCGCCGGCGTTTGCATCGGCGCCCAGACAATGTTTTCGCGGTCCAAGCGGCCGGCGATTTCTGCGAACGGCATCTGCGCAAACGCTTCATCGCACAGAGCCACCAGCGCGGGGCCGTTTTCGCGCCGCTGGCGTGCGCGCTGAAAGCGGGGATCATCGATCAGCGCTTCACGCTTCAAGGCGCGGCAAAAGCCCGCCCAATCGGCTTCGCCCTGGCGCGGTACGGTCGTGATCCAGCGGCCATCTTGTGTCTTGAAGAAATTCGCGATCGGTTGAATGGCGTCTGCGCGCGGTCGGGTGGAGGCGACGCGGCCAAATGCCAATTGGATCGCCATATCTGAGCCGAGCGCGTAAAACGCGGTGCGCAGCAACGATGCTTCCACTAACCCGCCCTGTCCCGTGCGTTCGCGTCGGAACAAGGCGGCCATCACGCCGGACGCCGCCGCCATGGATGTGATGTGATCACCCATCGCGGTGCGGATGGGAAACGGTTCGGCGCCCTTTGGCGGCAACAGTGACGCCATGCCCGAACGCGCCCAAAACGCGGCGATGTCAAAGCCGGGACGATCAGCTTCAGCGCCTTGCAAGCCAAAGCCCGTCAAGGAGGCGTAAATCAGTTTTGGATACGCAGCAAGCAGGGCGTCATGATCCAGGCCGGCCCGCTTTAATCCGCCGGGACGTACATTGGTCAAAAATATGTCGGCGTCAGCGGCGAGGGTGCGAATCACGTCTGCGCCCTCGGGCCGGCTGGCGTCAATGATGACTGACTTTTTTCCGCGATTATCCAGATCGAAAACGGGATTGCTGGAATCGTCGACGCCGATCGATTCAAAAAATTTTCGAATGGGGTCGCCGCCCGGCGGTTCGACCTTGATCACGTCCGCCCCCCAATCCGAGAGCATCGCACCACAGCCGGGCGCAGCGATATAGGTTGCGTGTTCAATAACGCGCACGCCGGCGAGCGGGTGGGAGAAAGCATCAGTTTGAGGCGCCATGACTGCTTTTGTCTCCGCGCTAATGGGGCTTGGAAAGAAGTTGTTAACCCGACGCACGTGACCAAGTAAAGACAACCGCGAATCCATCGCGACCTGCGAAAGTCGTTGTCATGACCGTCGTGACCATGCGCGCCAGCCTGAGCGAAGCCGATATTCGCGCCCTTGTGAAGGGGGCGAACGACGACGAGCGTGGCCATGCTGCATACAAGATCTGCAGAACGATTGATCATGCGGACCTGAGCGATGAGGATCGTGCTGCCGCTTTGGCGATCCTTGACCTGATCATCAAAGACCTCTCTGTTGCGGTGCGCCGCGCGATGGCGCTGGCGTTGAAGAATTCGACGCGCCTGCCGCGCGAGATGGCCGTGTCTTTGGCCAACGATATCGACACGGTGGCGCTGCCAGTGCTGCAAAGCAGTCCGATGTTGTCCGACACCGATCTGATCGAGATTTTGCGCGCCGCCGGGCCAAGCAAGCAGGTTGCGATCGCCAGTCGCCCGACGCTGACGACGGCGGTCACCGGTGTGATCGCCGAAATCGGAGCGCCGGCGGCTTTGGAGCGTGCGCTGGCCAACGACAATGCCGAGTTCGTCGCCTCCGCCCTGTTAACAGCGATTGAACGCATGGGTGAGCGTCCCGCGATCGTCGAAGCGATGGTGCGCCGCAAGTCGCTTCCGGTGTCGATTTCAGAACGCCTTGTGGCGATGGTCAGCGGGGAATTGTTTGATTATCTGGTGAATAATCACGCGCTGCCGCCGCAACTGGCGATCGATATCGCCAGCAATGCGCGCGAACGCGCGACGCTTGATCTGGTAGAGCAGGCGATCCGCCAATCCGATATTGGACGTTTTGTACAGCAGTTGAATCTGGCTGGCCGGATAACGCCAGCGCTGCTCATGCGTGCGGCGTGTCAGGGCTATGTGCCTTTTGTCGAGCATGCGCTGGCGGAGTTGTCGGGCTTGCCGCACCATCGTGTGTGGCTGCTGGTTCATGACAGCGGCCCGCTGGGTCTTAAAACCGTTTACGAACGTGCCGGTTTGCCGGGCCGGATGTTCCTGCCATTTCGCGCCGCGATAGATTTGTTTCATCAGTTGGAGCGTCAATCCGATGCGGGGATTGAAGATCGCGTACGGTTCCGCACTCTCATGATCGAGCGAGTATTGACGCTATTTCAGAATATCCCGCGTGAAGATCTCGATTATCTGCTGGAAAAGCTCGATGCCGCCAGCACCACGCCGTCCCGCGCGGTTGTGTAGAAGGCCTTGGATCAGTTTTCTTCTTGTTCAGCTTTGGGGTGGCGCGGACATCAGGCGCGCCGATCAAAGCCCATGCGCACCAGATGCGCGTCGCTGATGTCGAGCACTTCAACCGCTGTCAGCGTGATGCCGGCTTCGCGCGCTGCAAACAGCGTGGCGCTGCGCACGCCAATATCATCGGCGTGAACGCGCACTTCGCTCAGTGCTGCCCGACCGCGATCCGACATCGGAAAACCGACATCATCTTGCAATTCCAGCACAACGCCGCAACCCAGCGCGCGCACTGATTCCAGGGTGTGCAACGCGTCAGCATAACCCGGCGCAATGATCGCATTCTCAGAAAGCACCACATCCACCCGCGTCGGCGACAAGCCGATGATGCGCATCAAATCGCCGACCCAAAGGTCCACAGCCGCCATCTCAATGATGCTGATCGGGGCCACTAATTGCAGCGGCCCCTCAAAGCCCAGAGATCGCGCCGCCTGGCTTGCGGCGGCGACCGCTGTGGCAGGCTCGCCGCGCGGCAGCGATACGGTGTAGGCTGCGGGCAGCCCCGTACGCAGGTCATGGACAGGCGCCATCGCAAACGACGGCTGGGTGGACATTCTGCGGGCGGCCTGCGGCATCGACGATTCCTTGGTGCGGATGGACACATTGCTATGGCCGGCTTAAGGAAGTGCCCAACCAACGTCGTAAAGTCTTCGTTTCGATGCGCCTCGATTTGGGACATCCCGACATCGCAGAAAGTCCGAGCCATGCGTGCTGCACCCTTGATCCCCGCCGCGACCATTCTTGTTGTTCGCGATCAGGTGGATTTGCAGGTCTTGATGGTGGAGCGCCATCACCAGATTGACTTTGCGTCTGGCGCGCTGGTTTTTCCGGGCGGCAAAATGAGCGCGGACGATCAGAAAGACGCCTGGGCGCATCATGTTGTAGGTCTTGATCGCGGCGCACCCTTTGGCGGCGGGCTGGCGATCGCGGCAATCCGCGAGGCGTTTGAGGAATCCGGCATTCTGTTTGCCGAAGACGCCAAAACAGGTGGACCGGTCAGCGATTCCTCGCTGGCCCAGGTCAGCCCGCATCGACATGACGTCGCGGCCGGCAAGGCGTCCTTTCTGGCGCTGGTGGCGGACGCTGGCTTGCGCCTGCGCTTGGACGCCTTGACGCCGTTTGCCCACTGGATCACGCCGTTGGGCATGCCAAAGCGCTTTGACACCATGTTTTTTATTGCCCGCGCCCCCAGGGATCAAGCCGCCTTGCATGATGGCTGCGAAACCGTC